>CAIODE010000030.1 GCA_903856875.1 uncultured Burkholderiales bacterium | reverse complement strand
TGCGTTTGTAAGATGCAAATTCCTTGTTCGACATGTCAAATAAATTCTGACCATCGAAAAATACCTTGCCGGCTGTGGCTTCGTGCAGTCTAAGCAGACACAAACCAACAGTGGTTTTACCGGAACCTGACTCGCCTACCAAGCCCACGGTTTGACCTCGCATCAATTGAAAACTGACGTTTTCAACAGCAACAAAATCATCGTTTTGGAACCAAGGCCCAGAACGTTTAAACACTTTGCGAAGCCCTTGTACTTCTAACAAGGGCTTATCAAGGCTTGGTTTTGCAACAGGCATTGTAGCCACATCGACCACTGGTGAACTGGTCAATGGCAGGCTTTCACCGGTGCTGACAGACATCCAATCGTCAATGGTTAAAAGTCGTTTGCCCTGCCTGTCAATACTGGGTCGACAACTTAGAAGGGCCTTGGTGTAGGGGTCTTGTGGTTGGCTAAACAGTGTTCTCACAGGGCCGGTCTCACGCACGGTTCCTTTGCGCATCACCACAGCATGGTCGGCTACTTCACTGACCAAGCCCAAATCGTGCGTGATGAAAAGCATTGCCATGCGGCGTCTCTCGCGCAATTCTGCAAGGAGCAACAATATTTGGCGTTGCACAGTCACGTCTAAAGCTGTGGTGGGTTCATCTGCAATCAACAGTTCAGGTTCGCAGGCTAAGGCCATGGCAATCATGACACGTTGCTGCTGGCCACCCGACAACTCATGCGGGAAAGCATTGACGCGTTTTTGAGGCTCGGGAATACCCACTTCTTCAAGCAGTTCACAAGCGCGAGAAACGGCCTGTTTGTTTGAAAAATGTTTGTGGATTTTCAGCATTTCAGCCAGTTGAAATCCTACCGTGTACACGGGGTTCAGTGACGTCATGGGATCTTGAAAGATCATGGCAATTCGCGAGCCTCGAATGAGTTGCCAATCTGCTCTTGAAAGGTTTAACAGCGAGCGGTTGTCGTACTCGATGGCTGAATGCAAAGCCACAATGGCATTTTGAGGGGGCAACAAACCCATGATGGCCAAAGCACTGACTGACTTGCCGCTGCCAGACTCGCCTACCAGCGCAACTGTGCGTTCACGCGGGATGACAAATGAAACCGACTCAACTGCCCGAACTGGTGCCTTTGAGGCGCTGATGAAATCGACAGTCAGATTTTTAACTTCCAACAAATTGTCAGAAATTTGCGCGATGGGTGGAGGATGTCTGCGTGTTGCCATGTTAAGCATTCAATGAATTGGGCTCAGTGAATCACTTTGGGATCTAACGCATCCCTCAATGAATCGGTGAGAAGGGACAAACCTGTCACAAAAATGGACATGGCAGCTGTTGCAGACAAGAGTTGCCACCAATAACCCACCAACAAATCATTTTGTGCTTCTGTCAGCATGGTGCCCCATGAAACGCCATCAACGGGCACACCAAATCCGAGGAAAGACAAAATAACCTCTGCCTTGATGCAAGAAACGGTCAGCAGTGAAAACTGAACCAAAATGACGTGGCTCACATTGGGCAAAATATGCACAAACATTCGGCGATTGTTGGAAGCGCCAATGGCATCTGCCGCCCTCACATAGTCTCGGTTTCGGTGCTTGAGGTATTCACCCCGTATCAATCGGTAAGTGCCCGTCCAACCTGTGATTCCCAAAATGAGCACCACGGCCATGGTGCCCTTGGTATTCAAAACAGCCGCAATGGCCAAGATGAGCAAAATACCTGGAATGGAATGAAAAACGTTGTAAAGCCAATTGCTCAAGTCATCGACAATGCCGCCGTACCAGCCCGAGACGGCTCCCAAAACAGCGCCTAGGAGCGTGGCCATGAACGCGGCAGCCAAGCCTACCAAGATGCTGGTTTCAGCGCCCTTAATCGTCTTGGCTAAAACATCTCGGCCCCATTTGTCTGAGCCCATTGGCAGGTGTGTGGCCAAGGCGTTGACCTTGTCGCCTGCAGGCTTCACAGCTTTTTGAGCAAGCTCCCATTGCGGTGCGATAGGATCTGCAACATCCGTTGGGGTGGGTTCGTACAACACGACCTCAGGTATGGCCTTGCTTGCGTCATCGCCTTGAAATCCACTCATGGCCCACGATGGCGGCGCGTTGCTAATGGCCACCTCTTTTTCCCAATCGGAAGCCAGCGACCCCAGCAAGG
>CAIODE010000029.1 GCA_903856875.1 uncultured Burkholderiales bacterium | reverse complement strand
AGCTTGGTTCGCAAATGCATTGAGCGCGCAGAGGGGCATCTGCCTGAAAGATTGGATGGGCAGCCCTTCAAAGAGGCCATCATGGCGCCCACCAGGCTCTATGTGAAGTCAGTGCTCCATGCACTGTCCATGCATCCCATCAAAGCACTGGCGCACATTACGGGGGGCGGCTTGCTGGAGAATATTCCTCGTGTCTTACCTGAAGGCACTGCCGCCCATTTGGTCAAAGGCAGTTGGCCTCAATCTGAATTGTTTGCTTGGCTTCAAAAAACAGCCAGCATTGATGACATTGAAATGAACCGCACCTTCAACAATGGCATCGGCATGGTGGTGGTGCTTGATGCCACCCATGCCAAAGCATGTGCAGAGACCTTGCGCCTTTCAGGCGAGAAGGTTTATCAAATTGGACTGATTGCTTTACAAGGTGATGGCGAGCAAGTTGTCGTGAAGTAAAACGCTAGGTCACCAGCACCTATTGACGCTTCACCAAGCTTTTAAGCTCAAAGCAAAGGCTTGGCTTATTCGGTTTGTAAACTGGCCAGGCGTTGCTTGACAGCCACTGCGTCAGTTGCGTTGGGCAACTCATCGACATAGCGCATCAAATCTTGAAGCGCACGCTCTTTTTGACCTAATTCAATCAGGGCCAAGCCCCGATCACGCACTTCGAAAAGTGCTTCAGGATTGAGAACAACCAGGCGATCCAAAACCAATACGAGCCTTTGCCAGTCTGCCTGACTGCTGAAAATCTCTTTGAGATTTCGAAGCATTCTGGTCAATATGTCGCGTGGCAGCGCCGGCTGCAAAAAAAGACCCAATGGGGTGTCCATGTCCCCAGAGGTTCCCATGTGAGGGCGAAATGGCGCCAAGCGTTCGGCCAAGTGATCTAAACCCAAGGAATCGCCGGTCAGAGGGTCCATGACAATCAAGCCTTCCGGCAGTGTCACTTTCACTAAGAAATGACCAGGGAAAGACACTCCCTCAGCCTGCAAGCCGAGCGCCTGCGCAAGTTCCAACCAAATAATTGCAATTGAAATTGGAATACCTCTTCGCGACCTGAGTACCTCGTTCAAGTAACTGTTTTCTGGCGCGTAAAAATTGTTGGCATTGCCAGCAAATCCCAACTCTGTGTAGAAAAATTGATTTAACACAGAAAGTGTTTTGAGAGGATCTGATTCAAATTTCAAACGACGCTTCAAACGAACCAAAAGCGCATCTGAGCTAGCCAAAACATCTTGAATGTCCAATTGAGGCTCTTCATCTTGTGCAATGGATGCCGCGGCTTCTAGCAATGGAAAATCAGCGTCTGTTTCGACCAGACTTTTGAAGTAACTCAGCGGTGTCACTGGCGTCAATTGGAGGTTCATTCGTCTGACGCCTGTTAACGGCGCACAAAAGATTGCAAGCGCAACCCTGTCAGGCGCAAACAAGCAAAATACAACAAAGCTGCGCCGATCAACACCAAAGCCATGGTGCCCAATCTACCCCATACCTGTTGCCTCATTGATAACCAATCGAATGAGAAGCTTGCCCAAGCTAGAAACCCAGTCAATAACAAGCTGGCAAAAAGAACGCGTGCGCCAAATACGCGCCATCCTGGCGAAGGCTTGTAAGTGCCTTTGCGCATCAATCCGAACAATAACCAAGCCGCATTCAATAACGCACCTAAGCCAATGGACAAAGCCAGGCCCGCATGGGCCAAGTAAGGCACCAAAAAAGCATTCATCACTTGCGTGAAACACAACACAATGACGGCAATTTTCACGGGTGTTTTGATATCCTGACTTGCGTAGTAACCAGGTGCCAAGACCTTGATGGCAACAAGTCCCAACAAGCCCACGCCATAACCAGTCAGAGCCAGCGTGGTTTGCTGAACATCACGGTCCGTGAAGGCACCATAGTGATAAAGCACGGACACCAAAGGTTGAGAAAAAACCAGCAAGGCAGCAGCACAAGGTGAGACCAACAGCAGCACCAAACGCAAGCCCCAATCTAGCATGGCAGCGTACTCATCTTGATCGCCCTTCGCGCGAGCTGCTGCCAGCTGAGGCATGAGCACGGCACCAAGGGCGACACCGAGAATGGCGGTTGGGAACTCCATCAAGCGGTCTGCATAGGTCAGCCAACTGACGCTACCGGGCGCCAAGTGCGATGCAATTTGCGTATTGATGAGCAGTGATATTTGAGCCACACCTACGCCGAGCAAAGCAGGCACCATTAAAGCAGCAATTTGACGAGAAGCAGGATCTGAAGCGGCCCCTCGAAGAGCAGACCATGTCAAGCCAATCCGAGGCAACAAACCGATTTTTGAAAGCGCAGGAATTTGGATGGCCAATTGCATCAAGCCGCCCAACATGACGCCAACGGGCAAGGCATAGATGGCCTGTATGCCTTTTGACTTGAACCAAGGTGCCAGCAGCCAAGCAGCACCAATCATGGCCAAATTCAACAACACGGGGGTTGCAGCAGGGACTGCAAATTTTTTCCACGTATTCAATATGCCAGCGGACAAAGCCACCATCGACATGAAGGCAATGTAGGGGAACATCCACCGCGTCATGTGAACAGCAGCCTCATGCGATTCGGGCTGTTGCTGCAGACCGCTGGCCATGGCCCAGACCAAGAAAGGCGCAGCCAAAACGCCCGCAAAACTCAAAAACAACAGTGACCAAGCCAAAAGCGTGGCCACATGATCTACCGACTTTTTCGTGGCTTCTTCTCCATTTTGCGCTTTGCTGGCCGCTAAAACAGGGACAAATGCTTGACTGAAAGCACCCTCTGCAAAGAGTCGGCGAAACAAATTTGGAATACGAAAGGCGACATTAAAGGCATCTGTGAGTGCGCTGGCCCCAAATGCTGAGGCAATGAGCAATTCCCTGACCAAACCCGTGATGCGGGATGCCAGAGTCCATAAGGAGACGGTGGATGCAGATTTAAGGAGGCTCACAAAGAGAGTGTAGCGACTGAATTGGAGACTTGTCAGGCCCCTCGACGAAGCAGTGTTTTGGCTGATACAATAGTTGGCTTTGCTGACAACATCCTCAGACAACTAGGATATAACTTAATGGCTTCTACTAAACCCAAGAAAAAGAACCCCCGCCTGGCATCAGGCCGGAAACGCGCACGTCAAGACGTGAAACTGAACGCAGCGAACACATCCCTGCGATCCAAATACCGCACCGCCGTGAAGAACGTTGAAAAAGCTGTTCTGGCTGGTGACAAAACCAAAGCAAGCGAACTGTTTGCCAAAATGCAAGCGGTTGTGGACACCGTTGCCGACAAAGGCATCTTCCACAAGAACAAAGCAGCTCGCGATAAGAGCCGCTTGTCAACCAAGGTGAAAGCCTTGGCCCTCGCCTGATCAATTGATCATCAGCCCGGCACCCATCAGGGTTGCCGCCGTTTGAAACGGGTGCGCTGTCAGCAAAGAAAAAGCAAGAAGCCGTCTTAGGACGGCTTTTTTGTGGGCGTCTTTCTAAAGACAATTTCTATTTGGGAGGGTCTGGCAGCAAGCAAGCTTCGGAGACTTGCAGGTTGTTGTCTTTGGCAAAATTCATGATGAAATCCCACGCCATGGGCTCGTAGCCACGCAAATCTGTATGAACCACCACGCACTTGATGTTGCCTAAGGTTTGCGGAATACACCAAGGCGAATAGCTGAGGTGGCTTCCTGGCGTTGCACCGCCTGGTCTAAATTGCCCCATCACGCCAGCCAAGCGTTCAGCCCAGTCACTGGGGCGGAATGTGCGGCCATCCAAGGTAATTCCTTGAATCAGAACTTCTTTGGCGTTGTTTGAAACCATCGATCAGAGGTTGTGAAAATTCATGGGCAGGCATCAGGGATCGCCTAAATGCTGCATTGCAAAAGAATTGTATCTTATATAAGACTTGAAGCTTAATTTCTGCCTCTAAAATCTGTTCTCAGCGGCCCTCTTCGTTGGGCCGATTTCTTTTCTGAGGAGTTCCCGCATGTCCGCTTTCATTGAAGCCACTTCGCCGCACACCATGAACACCTATGGCCGCTTGCCTATTGCCTTGAGCCATGGTCAGGGCTGCCGAGTCTGGGATGTGAATGGCAAGGTGTATTTGGACGCATTGGGCGGCATTGCAGTGAACACCTTAGGTCACAACCACCCAGAGTTGGTGTCCGCGCTTCAAGATCAACTGAGCAAAATCATTCACAGTTGCAACTACTACCATGTGCCCAACCAAGAAAAATTGGCTGCTAAATTGGTGGAGTTGTCAGGCATGACGAATGTGTTTTTTTGCTGCACAGGTTTAGAGGCCAATGAGGCCGCCATTAAATTAGCTCGAAAGTTCGGTCATGACAAGGGCATCGACAATCCGGTCATCGTGGTTTATGAAAAGGCTTTTCATGGCCGCAGCATTGCCACCTTGAGTGCCACAGGCAACACCAAAATTCAGCAGGGTTTTGGGCCCTTGGTTGAGGGCTTCTTGCGGGTTCCCTTGAATGACATTGCGGCTTTGAAAAAGGCCACTGAAAACAATCCCAATGTGGTGGCTGTGTTTTTTGAAACCATTCAAGGCGAAGGGGGCGTGAACCCCATGCACCTTGACTATCTCCGCGATGTCCGTGCGCTTTGCGATGAAAAAGATTGGCTCATGATGATTGACGAAGTTCAATGCGGCATGGGCAGAACTGGCAAATGGTTTGCTCACCAATGGGCTGGCATCAAGGCCGACGTGATGCCCTTGGCAAAGGGACTGGGTTCTGGCGTTCCCATTGCAGCCGTCGTTGCAGGGCCCAAGGCAGCCAACATTTTTCAGCCCGGCAACCACGGCACCACTTTTGGCGGCAACCCGCTTGCCATGCGCGCCGGTGTTGAAACCATTCGCATCATGGAAAAAGATGGCTTGCTTGACAATGCAGCCAAGGTTGGTGCGCACCTGAAAGAGCGTCTTGAAAAGGGACTGAAGGGCGCCAAAGGCATCAAAGAAATTCGGGGCCAAGGTTTGATGCTTGGCATTGAGTTGGACAAACCCTGCAGCGTACTCACAAACCGCGCAGCTGACGCTGGTTTACTGATCAGTGTGACGGCAGACAGTGTCATTCGCATGGTACCGCCGCTCATCATGACTCAGGCTGAAGCCGATGAAGTGGCGAATATTTTGCTGCCCCTCATCCACACATTTCTGTCGGAGTCATCCTCATGATTTCGAATGCACCTGCCATGCCCATTCGGCATTACTTGCAATTCACAGATTTAAGCGCTGAAGAATATGCACATGTCTTCAAGCGTGCATCTTTCATCAAAGCCAAGTTCAAAGCTTACGAAAAATACCAGCCACTCACAGACCGCACCTTGGCCATGATCTTTGAAAAGGCCTCCACACGAACACGTGTGAGTTTTGAAGCGGGCATGTACCAAATGGGTGGCTCGGTTGTGCACCTAACCACTGGCGACAGTCAACTCGGTCGTGCAGAGCCCATCGAAGACAGCGCCAGAGTGATCAGTCGCATGGTCGATCTGGTCATGATTCGAACTTACGGGCAAGACAAGATTCAAAAGTTTGCTGAACACTCACGCGTACCCGTGATCAACGGCCTGACCAATGAATTTCATCCTTGCCAAATTTTGTCAGACATCTTCACCTTCATTGAACACCGTGGCTCTATTCAAGGCAAAACGGTGGCTTGGGTAGGAGATGGCAACAACATGGCCAACACATGGCTTCAAGCTGCCGACTTGCTAGGCTTTAAGGTCAACCTCAGCACGCCCAGTGGCTACGAAGTTGACCCCGCAGTTGTCGGCGTTCGAAGTGCTGCCAGCACACAGTTTTTCAAAGACCCCATGCAAGCATGTGAAGGCGCTGATTTGGTCACCACCGATGTCTGGACCAGCATGGGCTACGAAGCAGAAAACGAAGCCCGTAAAAAGGCTTTTGCCGATTGGTGCGTCGACGAAGAGATGATGAAAGTGGCCAAGTCCGATGCGCTTTTCATGCACTGCCTACCCGCTCACCGCGGTGAAGAAGTCAGTGCAGAAGTCATTGATGGACCTCAATCTGTGGTGTGGGATGAGGCTGAAAATCGAATGCATGCGCAAAAGGCATTGATGGAATTTTTGTTGCTTGGCAAAATCTGAGTCAGAATTTCAAGCGTACCAAGATCACCACCGAGGTACTGACGCTAAGTTAGGGACCGGCATAAAGCCAAGGGACATCCATCAAGGATTCGCCCATGAGTTTCATGGCCACATTGCGGCCCCATCGCAGAGGTCCTTGAAGGTGAAAAATCTGACCATTGCGAATGGAACGTTGTTGCACTTGAGCGTTGCGAGCCCATCTTGCTTGCGCGTACAGTTTCCAACGTTCTGCCACTGGCAAGTCTGCCATGGCCCAGCTTCTCGCCAATTCGGCAGCATCCTCAATGGCCATCCCTGCACCTTGAGCCAAGAACGGGCGCATGGGATGCGCAGCATCTCCCAATAAAGCGACACGCCCTTTCGCCATTTCATGCGGACCCTGCAAAGGTGGTCGATCACAAAGTGGCCAAAGCCGCCAAGCAGGCACTGCTGCCAGCATGTCTTGAAGGTCTGCGTGAATGGGTCCCATGGCAGCTTCTAAGTCTTGTTTGTTGGCTGCGTGGTCCCAGTCATCCAAGGTGGCTGGGGGCTGCCCTTGGACCACCACCACCAGATTCAAATACTCACCACCCTTGACGGGGTACAAGACTGCATGAACTCTGGGGCCCACCCAAACATTCACATCTTGCAGTCGCAACTTTTCAGGAACAGATTGCATGGGCACAAGGGCTCGATAGGCTAGCAAGCCTGTCAGCCTTGGTGCTGTGGGTGGCACCACGAATTGACGCGTTTGACTCCAAAGACCGTCGGCCCCCACCAAAGCGGCAGATTTAGAAAATTCGGTCAAATTTTGGGGCAGTTTTGTGCCAATTAACTGGACACCGTCAGACACCTCTTGCACTGCATCAACTTCTGAGTGAAGGCTCAACTCAGCAAAGCCTGAGCGAATGATTTTGTGCAGCAACACACGATGCAAATCAGCACGGTGAACGGTGACATAAGGTGCGCCATAATTGT
>CAIODE010000028.1 GCA_903856875.1 uncultured Burkholderiales bacterium | reverse complement strand
CTCCGCGCCCTCGAGGGCGGCCAAGCGCACTTCCATGCTGGCCACTGTTGGGTTGCCTAGGCGTGCGTAGGTGTCCCCCTCCTCCTCCCCCGCAAAGCGGCGCGCCGCTGTTTCGGCATCGGGCTGAACGTATCCGCTGGTGAGGTACATCGCCTCTGAATTTTCACCATACTGGCTGCGGTCGACTGCTGTCCGGACAGCCAAAGTATCGATGTGGAGGTTGTCGGGCAATGGGTGCTGGCTCATATCGGGCTCATATCATTTCGAGAATGGATTTTATGTAATTTTAATTAGCTGGCGTTAGGCAAAGCCAAGCGTGAGCGATCAGAGTCTGCCTCTGATTCGTCTTGTTGGGAGGGTCTGTTTTCATTCAAACGTTCAATGTCTGCATCAGATACATCACCCGTCACATAGATACCATCGAAGCAAGAAGCATCGAAGCCTTGAACTTTGGGAAAACCAGGCAAAACAGCGCTGGCCACAGCCAGCTTCATGGCGTCTACATCTTGATAGATGAGTGCATCGCAGTCGATGATTTGGCGAATCTCATCAACTGATTTGTTGTGCGCTACCAGCTCGTCTTTGGTGGGCATGTCAATGCCGTAGACATTGGGATACCGCACTGGCGGTGCAGCACTGGCCATGTAAACCTTGCGTGCACCAGCCTCTCGCGCCATTTGCACAATTTCACGACTGGTCGTGCCGCGCACAATGGAATCGTCGACCAACAAAACATTGCGGCCCTTGAACTCGCTGGCAATGACATTCAGTTTTTGCCGCACCGATTTCTTGCGTACAGCCTGCCCTGGCATGATGAAGGTTCTGCCCACATAACGATTCTTGACAAAGCCTTCTCGGTATGGAAGTCCTAACAATTGCGCAAGTTGTGCCGCACTTGGGCGACTAGACTCCGGAATTGGAATGACCACATCGATGTCACTAGGCGGTACGGTTGAAATGACACGCTTGGCCAATGTTTCGCCCAAATTCAAACGCGCTTGATAAACAGAAATGCCGTCCATCGTAGAGTCAGGCCGAGCCAAATAAACGTATTCAAAAATGCAAGGATTTAAACTGGGTGCATCGGCACATTGTTGGCTGTGCAAGTTGGTGGCCATGTCAATGAACACGGCTTCGCCGGGCGCAATGTTGCGCTCAAACTGATGCATCGTTCCTTCAAGTGCGACTGACTCACTGGCCAACATGTAGGTGCCATCTTTGCCCTTGCCCATGCACAAGGGGCGAATGCCAAAGGGATCTCTAAATGCCAGCAGTCCGTGGCCTGCAATCAAGGCAATCACGGCGTAGGAGCCCTTCACGCGGCGATGCACACCTTGCACAGCTTTAAAAACATCGGCCGGGGTTAAAGGCAAACCACGTGTGGTTTTTTCCAACTCGTGCGCCAACACATTGAGCAAAACCTCAGAGTCACTATCGGTATTGATATGGCGATGATCGGTTGAAAAAAGTTCCGCCTTCAAGGCCTTGGCATTGGTCAAATTGCCGTTGTGAACCAAAACAAGGCCAAATGGTGCGTTCACATAAAAAGGTTGGGCTTCCTCTTCGCTGAATGCATTGCCTGCCGTGGGGTACCTAACTTGTCCTAAGCCACAGTTGCCAGGCAGAGAGCGCATGTTGCGAGTTCTAAAGACATCTTTCACCATGCCCTTGGCTTTGTGCATGTGAAATTTTCGATCGATTTGCGTGACTATACCTGCAGCATCTTGGCCGCGATGCTGCAACAACAACAACGCGTCATAGATCAGCTGATTCACAGGCGCGTTGCTTGCAACGCCAACAATTCCACACATAGGTCAATCCATTCAGTCGGGCAAGTAGGCCCCAAATTTTTCAGGCAACATGGGGCGCAAGCCCTTGAGCAAAGTCATCAGCATGGGCCCACCTTGGGACTCCAGCCACCAATCACTTTCTTGCAAAGCGGTCATGTGCACCACAACGCTTAAGGCCAATAACAAAATCAAACCCCGAAACAAACCAAAGATGGCACCCAGAATTCGATCAACGGGTCGAAGTCCGACCACAGAAATGATTTTTTTCATCAGCGTAGAAATTAATCCCGCCACAAAAACACTGGCAATAAAGACCAACACAAATGCCGCTGCATAGCGCAGAGTTTCGCCTGAGTTCTGCATCGGCAACTTTTCTGCCACATCAGGTGCAAACCACTGCGCGAGTAAAAAAGCAGCAATCCAACCCATCACAGAAAGAACTTCGTAAACCAATCCACGCCATGCACCGAGCAGCATGGATGCTGCAAGCACTGCTACAAGGATCCAATCGGTGGAGGCCATGAATTCGCTCGCCTTAGAGTTTTAAGACCGAAGTCTGCAAATTCAATTTGCGAATCTTTTCGGCTGTTTTGTCTGCTTCTTCTTTGCTCGCAAAAGGACCCACTCGAACACGAATGCGTTTGCCGTCTTTGGTGTCGATTTCTTGGGTATAGGTTTTAAAGCCAGCGCTTTCCAGCTTGGCCCGCGCCTCCTTGGCCTTGGCAAGATCGGCGTATGCACCCACCTGGACAACAGAGCGAACAGCTTCACCGGCCTTGGGCGTCTCTTTGCCATCCAGCAAGGCCTTCGCTTTGGCGCCTTCTTTGGCGTCGGATGTTGTATCAGTTTTGACTTCTGCCTTCAGGTCCTTTTTGGGCTCAATTTTCGGTTCTGGCTTGTTTTCAGGCTTGGTTTCAGCCTTGGGCTCTGGTTTTGCATCAGCTTTCAACTCAGGCTTTGTCTCCACTTTAGGCTCTGACTTGACCTCCGTCTGGCTGTCTTTCGTGACCACTTCTTCATGAGGATCAAGCCCTGCAGAATTGGTGAGGGCACTTTTAGCGGCGCCTGGTTGCCCGTCTGTAAGGGCTGGATCTTGGGCCACACCCTCTTTGCTTGCACCTGTTTTGGCACTGGCGACTGTTGAACCTAAAGGGCTGGTCTGGTTTCGATCTGGAATGACGATGGGCGTATCAATGTCCACAGGCCGCGGCTGGCTGTCAAACAACAAGGGTAATCCAACCACTGCACCCAAGACCAAAACCACGGAGCCCATGAGCCGATGACGCGCACGCTTGCGAATGACCTCAACACTCTCGGCGGGCGCGTTGGACAGCGCATCGGCGCCGGTTGGGGTCGACGAAAATCGGCCAGGAAGTCGAAGCTTGAAAAAAGCCATGCGGTGGAGTCTCAATTACTCAGGTGTTTGGCATGCAGTTTGGGGATGCCACTCTGCAAAACGCCGCCCACCGTATAGAACGAACCAAAGACCAAGATTCTATCAGTGGGGCCTGCTGCTGCGATGGCGGCTTCTAGGGCT
>CAIODE010000027.1 GCA_903856875.1 uncultured Burkholderiales bacterium | reverse complement strand
CCGGCACCATCAAACCATTCGGCGTGTCAGCCGCAAAGCCAATGTGCCAGTAGTTTTTATAGACGATGGCATCGCCATCCAGAGAGCTGTTGAACTCTGGGTATTTTTTCAACGCAGCCACGCAAGCTTTGATCAAGAAAGCCAACATGGTGACCTTCACGCCAGACTTTTCGTTTTCCTTGTTGGTCGATACACGAAAGGCTTCCAATTCAGTGATATCGGCATCATCGTGGTTGGTGACTGCGGGAATCATGATGGCGTTGCGCAGCAAATTCGCGCCGCTGATCTTCTTGATGCGGCCCATTTCTTTGCGCTCAATAGAGCCAAACTTGGAGAAGTCGACCTTCGGCCAGGGGATCAAGCCCAAGGCGGCACCATCGCCACCAGCAGGCGCGTTTGCCGCTTGTGCTTTGGTTTGCGTTGCACCTGCCATCACGGCTTTGGTGAAGGCTTGAACGTCGTCTTGTGAGATTCGACCTTTAGGTCCATTGCCTATTACTTCTTCCAAAGGCACGCCCAGTTCACGCGCAAATTTGCGCACCGAGGGTGATGCGTGAGGCAAACCAAGGATTGGACCGCCCGGGTTGTGTGCGGAAGCAGCAGAAATTGCTGAAGCTGCAACAGGCAAAGCGGCAATAATTGCTGGCGCTGCTGCGGGCGCAGAAGCAACTGCCTGCGCTGATGCAGGCGCTGCGATAGCTGGCACCTCAGCAGGAGCAGGTGTAGCTGCTGACACTGCCCCACTGGCTTCCAGCACCAACACCACCGAACCTTGTTTAACTTTGTCATCCAGCTTCACGCGCAGTTCTTTCACAACGCCCGCTGTTGAAGATGGAATTTCCATCGAGGCTTTGTCGGACTCAACGGTGATCAGGGATTGCTCGGCCTTGATGGTGTCACCCACCTTGACCATCAATTCAATGACCGTGACTTCATCGAAATCTCCGATGTCTGGAACTTTGACTTCTACCAATGCCATGTGTGTCTCCAATTCTTTTGATCAAGCGTACAAAGGATTGACCTTGTTGGTCTTGATGCCGTATTGCTTCAAAGCCTCAGCGACTTTGGCCACAGGCACGGCGCCCTCTTCGCTCAGTGCTTTGAGTGCGGCCACAACGATGTAATGGCGGTTGATTTCAAAGTGCTCACGCAATTTGCTGCGGAAATCACTTCGGCCAAAACCATCTGTACCTAAGACTTTGAAAGTGCGGCCTTTTGGAATGAAAGAGCGAATTTGCTCCGCATAGTTCTTCATGTAGTCGGTGGATGCAATAACGGGACCATCGTATTTGGCCAATTGCTGCGACACAAATGGCACGCGCGGAACTTCCAAAGGGTGCAACATGTTGAAGCGTTCTACGTCTTGCCCGTCGCGTGTCAACTCGTTGAAACTTGGGCAGCTCCAAACATCGGCTGCAATGCCCCAGTCTTTGGCGAGCAACTCCTGCGCAGCCAAAGACTCTCGCAGAATGGTGCCAGAGCCCATGAGTTGAACGCGTGTTTTATTTTTACCACCGGCCTTGCACAAGTACATGCCCTTGATGATTTGCTCTTCCGTACCAGGTGTTAAACCTGGCATGGGATAATTTTCGTTCAGCAAGGTGATGTAGTAATAAACATTGTCTTGTTTTTCCACCATGCGCTTCAAGCCGTGGTGCAAGATCACACCTACTTCGTGCGCGAAGGTGGGGTCATAGCTGATGCAGTTTGGAATGGTTCCCGCCAAAATATGGCTGTGGCCGTCTTCGTGCTGCAGGCCTTCGCCGTTCAGAGTGGTGCGGCCAGAAGTACCGCCTAACAAGAAGCCACGCGCTTGCATGTCACCCGCAGCCCATGCCAAATCGCCGATGCGTTGGAAGCCAAACATGGAGTAGTACACATAGAAAGGCACCATGATGCGGTTGCTGGTGGAGTAGCTTGTGGCGGCTGCAATCCAGCTAGACATACCGCCAGCTTCATTGATGCCTTCTTGCAAAATTTGACCTGCTTTGTCTTCTTTGTAATACATCACTTGGTCTTTGTCGACCGGTGTGTATTGCTGACCCGCTGGGTTGTAAATACCGACTTGGCGAAACAAGCCCTCCATGCCAAAGGTACGCGCTTCGTCCACCAAAATGGGAACGACGCGCGGCCCCAAAGCTTGGTCACGCAAGAGTTGGGTGAGGAAACGCACATAAGCCTGTGTGGTTGAAATTTCACGGCCTTCTACAGTAGGTTCCATGACAGATTTAAAGACTTCTAAGCCGGGTACCGTGAAGCTTTCATCGGCTTTGGTGCGGCGGTGAGGCAAGTAACCCCCCAGTGCTTTTCTGCGCTCGTGCAGGTATTGCATTTCTGGCGTGTCATCGGCTGGCTTGTAAAAAGGCACCTTGGCCAACTCACTGTCGGGCACAGGAATATTGAAGCGGTCGCGCATGTAGCGAATGTCTTCGTCTGAGAGCTTCTTGGTTTGGTGGACGTTGTTCTTGCCCTCGCCCACTTTGCCCATGCCAAAACCTTTGACGGTTTTGATCAACAACACGGTGGGTTGACCTTTGGTGTTCACAGCTTGGTGATATGCGGCATAAACCTTTTGTGGGTCGTGACCGCCGCGCTTTAAGGACCAAATTTCGTCGTCGCTCATGTGCGACACCATTTCGAGTGTGCGCGGATCACGACCGAAGAAGTGTTTGCGAACATAGGCGCCGTCGTTGGCTTTGAAGGCTTGGAAATCGCCATCCAAAGTGTCCATCATGATTTTGCGCAGTGCACCGTCTTTGTCTCGGGCCAAGAGCTTGTCCCATTCGCTACCCCAAATGAGTTTGATCACGTTCCAACCAGAACCGCGAAATTCACTTTCGAGTTCTTGAACGATTTTGCCGTTGCCACGAACGGGTCCATCCAAACGTTGCAGATTACAGTTCACAACGAAGATCAAGTTATCAAGATTCTCGCGAGCAGCCAATCCAATGGCACCCAAAGATTCCACTTCGTCCATTTCGCCATCGCCGCAGAATACCCAGACTTTGCGGTTCTCGGTATTGGCAATGCCACGAGCGTGCAGGTACTTTAAGAAGCGCGCTTGGTAAATGGCCATCAACGGACCAAGGCCCATGGAGACGGTAGGGAACTGCCAAAATTCAGGCATTAACTTG
>CAIODE010000026.1 GCA_903856875.1 uncultured Burkholderiales bacterium | reverse complement strand
GATCTGCGTTAGCTTCTGAATCGAATTCAACAACGTAGTCATAAATTTCGAGAATGTCTTTGGCTGCAGCTGTTGAAATTCGAATTTGGTGTGAGTTAGCGAATCGGCTCACCATCACTTGTTTTTCTTTTTAGCGCGGATCATGTCCATCACCTCATCCATGGTGTGAACACGCCCAGCATCGACATCCGCCTGACCCATGGCAAGGATTTTGAGAAGGGCCAAAGTTTCCTGTGTCTTTTCATAGGAAGCCACATCTTGAATCACAGCTTTGGCTTCGCCATTTTGAGTGATGACCATGGGCTCGCGGCACTCCGTGAGGTGCTGCAACACCTCGGCAGCGTTGGCCTTGAGGTAGCTAATGGGTTTGATTTGAGCAGTGGTAAGCATGATGAGGTCCGCCTTAAAGTGAACCTAATATAGTCTTTTAAAAGACCAAGTCAACACACATTTGCTTGCAATCAAGCTTTCGTCAACTTGCAGTGCGCATGGAACTGCTGGGTACCAACACTGCTGTTCGCAGCTGTGTGAGGATGGGGTGAGTGGGTGACGATTTCTGGTACCCCAGTATGAGGAACCCACTCACCCCATCCTCACACAGCGAGCTCAGAAAGAAAAAGATTTACTTCGACTGACTCAGTGCATTGCCCACCAATTTGGACGTGATGTCCACAATTTGGATCATGCGCTCGTAAGGCATGCGGGTAGGGCCAATGACGCCCAAGGTGCCCACAATATGGCCATCCACCTCATAGGGTGCACTGACGATTGACAACTCTTGCATGGGCACAAACTGGCTTTCGCCGCCAATGAAAATTCGCACACCCTCGGCCTGACTGGACACATCGAGCAAACGCATGAGCTGCGTTTTTTGTTCAAACAAATCGAAGGCCTGACGCAAGTTGCCCATGTCGCTGGAGAAGTCGCTGACCGACAACAAATTGCGCTCTCCCGAAATCACCACATCGCCTTCGTCTTCATTCAAAACCTCAGAGCTCATTTGCACCGCAGCTTGCATGAGGCTGGCAATTTCAGATTGCAAATTGACCAGCTCTTGCTTCACGCGCAAGCGAACCTGTTCGATGGCCATGCCCGCGTAATGAGCGTTCAAATAATTAGACGCTTCGATGAGCTGGCTTTGTGAGTAATCGGCCTCGGTAAAAATCACGCGGTTTTGTACATCGCCCTCGGGCGACACGATGATGAGCAGAACGCGTTTTTCAGACAATCGCAGAAATTCAATGTGCCGAAATACCGATGCGCGCTTGGGTGTCATGACCACGCCCACATAGTGCGACAAACTAGAAAGCATGTTGGCCGCATTGGCAATGACCTTCTGCGGTTGGTCTGGCGCCAGGCGCTGCGTGAGCAATTCACCCGTCTGAACCGTGAGCATGGTGTCGACGAATAGGCGATAACCCCTAGTGGTGGGGATCCTGCCAGCCGATGTATGCGGGCTGGCAATGAGCCCCAATTCTTCGAGGTCGGACATGACATTTCGAATGGTGGCAGGGGATAATTCAAGCCCAGAAGCCTTGGAGAGCGTGCGGGAACCCACGGGCTGGCCATCGGCAATGTAGCGTTCAACCAGCGCTTTGAGTAATAACTTGGCACGTTCATCTAGCATTGACACATTTTAATGATGTAATTTGAGAATGAAATCAAAATTTCGTCACGTTGCCTTATTTGGCAAGTACCACACCATGGTCACGGGCGCCGCTTTGGAAAGCTCGCGTCGGGTTTTGGACGATGTTGCCCAATTTGTCAGCCGCATCGGCGCAGAGGTGGTCATGGAAAAAGGCACCTCCGAGCATCTGGGCCTCAACCTCTACCCCACCCTCACCATGGCCGAAATTGGCAAACAGTGCGATTTGGGCTTGGTGGTCGGCGGTGATGGCACCATGCTGGGCATTGGCAGGCAAGTGGCGGCTTTCGGGCTTCCGCTTATTGGTATCAATCAAGGCCGACTGGGCTTTATCACCGACATCCCCATTGAGGAATACGCCAAGACACTCAAACCCATGCTCTTGGGCCAATTTGAAGAAGAGCAACGCAGCATGTTGCATGCGCAAGTTTGGCGCGACAAGCATTGTGTCTTTGACGCCTACGCCATGAACGATGTGGTGGTCAATCGCGGTGCCACCTCAGGCATGGTAGAGCTGCGCATTGAGGTCGATGGCCGCTTTGTGGCCACGCAGCGCGCAGACGGTTTGATTGTGGCCACGCCCACTGGCTCAACGGCCTATTCTTTGTCGGCCGGTGGCCCCTTGATGCACCCCAACTTGGGTGGCTGGGTCATTGCGCCTATTGCGCCTCACACACTGTCCAATCGCCCCATCGTGCTGCCAGATACTTCCAAAATCAGTATTGAAGTCGTGTCTGGGCGCGACGCTAGCGCCAACTTTGACATGCAGTCATTGGCCAGTCTCATGATCGGCGATCAAATTACCGTAGAGCAGTCTTCTCACAAAGTGCGCTTCTTGCATCCACAAGGCTGGAACTACTTTGACACCTTGCGAAAAAAAATGCACTGGAACGAGGGGGGCACCTAAGCCATGGCATTGCGACACATCAGCTTGCGAGACTTTGTCATTGTTCGCGAACTCGACTTAAATCTCGCGCAAGGTTTCAGTGTGCTCACTGGTGAAACGGGTGCTGGCAAATCCATTCTGATTGACGCCTTGCAAATGGCTTTGGGCGAACGCGCCGATTCGGGTGCAGTCCGAGAAGGTGCCACCCGCTGCGAAGTGTCTGCAGAGTTTGATTGCCCACCGCAAGCACATGCCGTACTAGAAGATGCCGGCTTTGAAGTTTCAGACACCTTGCTTTTAAGACGCAGTGTGGACACTCAGGGCAAAAGCCGGGCATGGGTTAATGGCAGCCAAGCCACCGCTACGCAATTGCGAGCCCTGGGCGAGATGCTGCTGGACATTCACGGCCAACACGCATGGCAAAGCCTGACACGCCCAGATGCCGTGCGCGGCTTGCTAGATGCCTATGCAGGCATCAACACCGAAGGCCTTAAGTCTGCGTGGCACACTTGGCGCCAAGCGCAACAAGCAGTCCAGACAGCACGCAATGCGCAAGATTCTTTAAGCCGAGAACAAGAACGATTGGCCTGGCAAATTGGTGAGCTCGACAAACTGGCGCCAGCCATGGACGAGTGGGATGGCTTGAACGCGCAGCACACAAGGCTGTCGCACGCGCAAGCCCTGATCGATGCTGGTCAAACTGCCATCGGCTCGCTTGATGGCGACGAATCATCGCGCCTGGGCAGTGCCACAGGCGCTTTAGGACTGCTGTCTCAAGCGATTGCCCAATTACAAGATCAAGCGCACGTAGAACCCGAGTTTCAAAGCATTGCGGAAGTCTTGCAATCCAGTCTTGCGCAAGCTGAAGACGCCGCTCATTCTTTGCAAACTTACCTGCGCAAAACAGATCTCGACCCCGATCGCTTGAAAGAGCTCGACCAGCGTATGTCGCAGTGGCTGTCGCTTGCGCGCAGATACAAGCGCCCGCCTGAAGAATTGGCGGCTCTATTGGCCAGCTGGAAACAAGAACTCAACGCACTGGAAGCCGCCAGTGATTTAGAAGGTCTTGAAGCCCAAGAAAAATCAGCCTCAGTGGCCTATCAAGCCGAGGCCAAGAAGCTGTCTCAGCAACGAAAGAAAGCAGCGCCCAAACTGGCACAAGCCGTCACTAGCGCCATGCAAAACCTGGGCATGCAAGGTGGCCGTTTTGAAGTAGCCTTGATTGGGCTAGAACAAGCAGCCCAGCACGGACTCGAAGACATTCAATTCTTAGTGGCTGGCCACGCAGGCAGTACGCCCAGGCCCGTTGGCAAGGTGGCATCGGGGGGAGAACTCTCGCGCATTGCACTGGCCATCGCGGTCACCACCAGCGAACTGGGCGAAGCAGGCACTCTGATTTTTGACGAAGTCGATTAAGGCGTAGGCGGTGCTGTGGCTGAAACGGTGGGCCGACTCATGAAACAACTGGGTATGCATCGCCAAGTTTTGGCCGTGACACATTTGCCGCAAGTGGCTTCTTGCGCAGACCATCATTTGCTTGTTAGCAAAGCCAGCAGCAAAGTAGGTGTGAGCAGCAGCGTTACGCCCATTGCAGGCGAGCAACGCGTGACTGAAATTGCCCGCATGTTGGGCGGAGAAAAATTATCAGCAACCACGTTGGCACATGCCCGTGAAATGCTCACAAAGTAAATTTCTGAAGTTTTAGAAATATGGAAATTGTCTTAATCACTGGCATGTCGGGTTCAGGAAAGTCTGTGGCCTTGCACGCCTTGGAAGATGCTGGTTTTTATTGCGTTGACAACCTGCCTCCTGAATTGCTCATTCCTTTTGCGGAATTAGAGCGCGATCAAAAAGAAGAACGCGTGGCCATTGCCATCGATGTCCGCAGTGCAGACTCCCTTCCTCTCATGCCAGGTCAACTCGAGGTGCTTCGCAAGCTGGGTTTCAAAGTCACTTCGATTTATCTAGACGCTGCCTCTGACACCCTGCTGAGGCGTTACTCCGAAACCAGAAGGCGCCACCCTTTGTCTGGCCGAAACGCGGCCGAAGGCGAACGCGCGCTGACAGAATCGATTGAATACGAACGCGAATTGTTGTCTCGCCTAAGAGAAAACGCGCACGTGATAGACACCAGTTTGCTTCGCGCTGCACAACTCCAAAGCTATGTGAAATCTTTGGTCAGCTCGCCTGCTGCCAAACTCACCTTGGTGTTTGAATCGTTTGCTTTCAAACGCGGCATTCCACTTGACGCCGCACCCTGCTGCTGCTCACGCTGGTGGGCCGGGCCGAAGCGCTGCTGCCACTGTTGGTGCAGGCGCTGGCCGTAGCGGCCCGGAGCGAGTACGGCGTGGCGGGTC
>CAIODE010000025.1 GCA_903856875.1 uncultured Burkholderiales bacterium | reverse complement strand
GTCAATTAACACCACTGACTGGTGCCCTTACTTAACAGTCAGCGTCATTCCCGGAATTTGCTTCACTAATTTGCAATCACCGGATTCTTGTCCGTTTAACTTTTGATTAACTGACTTTTTCAACTGAAAAGAACTGCACCTTGTCAGTTAGCACTTTAGGGCGATGCCTATGCTCTTCCCCTTCAGGCAACAAAATCACATCGCCTTTGGCATAAGAAAATACTTTTCCAGCAATATCAATTTCCACTTCACCATCCAGCACAAAGCCAATGTGTCC
Organism: uncultured Burkholderiales bacterium; assembly: GCA_903856875.1. Classification (GTDB taxonomy): domain Bacteria; phylum Pseudomonadota; class Gammaproteobacteria; order Burkholderiales; family Burkholderiaceae_C; genus Limnohabitans_A. The sequence goes on along the minus strand of CAIODE010000025.1, from coordinate 3,215 downwards.
TTTGAAGCACCAATCGGCATGAACCATGGCTCTGTCCCACTCCACCAAACGAAGCTGCAGTTCGCCTTGCTGAAAACGTTTGTAGCGCATACCGTCACCCGCTTCGAACCATGCCATTTGATCAAACTGAATTTTGTAAGCTTGAGACATATTCATCGGAGAGCTCCTAAGAGACATTGCAAAAGCAAAGCATATCCTCTTCCGCAGAATTAACAAAAAATCCAATAATTTACCCAAAAGTTCTAACAATCTAGCTAACTTGGCTAGTTGGACTAATTACAGAGCAAGCTTTAAGATAATGGTGGAACAAAGGTAGTAGACCCTGTGTCTTATTGACGAAACAGGCTCTACTCACAAAGTAGTTTTATTTTTTAGGCAAATTTTAATGACAACTGTAAAAAAAATCATAGATCAAAAATCAAACACAGTCTTCTCTGTTCGTACTTCTGACCCTATAGAGAATGTCTTGAAAATTATGCGTGATTTCCGCGTTAGAGCCGTCTTGGTGATAGACGACGGCGAATTGATGGGCATAGTTTCTCAGGGCGATTGCGCTATCAAAGTATTACTGCCTCACAACAATCCCTCTGAAGTTGTTGTTTCAAAAATCATGACACCAAAACCACTTACGGTGACACTCTCGAATTCCTTAGACGAGTGCATGGCCATCATGGTTCACAAGCACATTAGGCACTTACCTGTTCTAGAAAAAAGCAAAGTCGTTGGCGTTATTTCTATTGGTGACTTGGTTAAAAATATCATTGAACTTCAAGGCAATCAAATCAAGTTTCTAGAAACCTATATCAAAGGGCATGGTGCTTGAGCAAATTGAAAAGAAAATGAACATCACCTTTGAAACCATTGTTCACGCCAGCATCGATAAGGTCTAGCGAGCTTACACATCCCCTGAGCACATCATGCAATGGAACGCAACCTCGGATGATTGACACACAGCCACAAATGAGCATTGATATTCGAATTGACGATCTATCAAGTGATGAGTCTCAATCTATCGTAAGAGAACACATGGCAGGAATGCTTGCCAACACCCCTATTGAAAGTGTTCACGCATTACCCTTGGACAAACTTCGCAAGCCATCCATCACCTTTTGGACTGCGTGGATGGGATCCGAGCTTTGCGGGTGTGGCGCTCTGCAAACGCTCGATACTCAACATGGTGAGATCAAATCAATGAGAACAAGAGCAAGTTTCTTGAGACAAGGGGTGGGTCAAACCGTTTTGTCGCACATCATCAAAGAAGCTGGAACCAGAGGTTTAAAGCGATTGAGTTTAGAGACAGGAACTACTGAAGTTTTTGTTGCCGCAAGGGCGATGTATTTGAGAAATGGTTTTGAAGTCTGTGGGCCATTTGGCACTTACCAACTTGATCCGCACAGCGTGTTCATGACCAAATACTTATTTCAGTAACGCACTCAAGACAAAAAGTCGCATGTGCAAAACTTGATATAAATTAAGTTTTCTTCTAAATTGAATTAGATATAAGTAAAAACCCTAGCTGCGTAAGTCTGATTTGATGCGACTGTCCATCAAACAGGATTTGAAGCTTTTCAAGCAAGTTTTTTGTAAATTGCTAATAATGGTTCTTCCGTCCACAATGTGGATGTCATTGAAACACATCAACAACTCCACAATCTTGCATGACCCGAATTGAAGAACTGATTCTGCAGCGTAAAGCAATCGATTTAGAAATTGAAGCTGAGTACAAAAGGGAGCGTGACGCTGCTGCCAGGGGCGAGGCCGATGCACAATTCAACTTAGGGTTGATCTATTACAAGGGGCAAGGCGTACCTCAAAATTATGCAGAAGCATTTGGCGCGTTTAAATTAGCTTCTGAGCAAGGCAAAACACAAGCTCAGTTTTATCTTGGATTAATGTATGAGCAGGGACAGGGTACCCAACAGGATTATGCAGAAGCAGCTCACTGGCTTGAGTTATCTGCCAAAGAAGGCAATCCGGATGCCCTCAACAGACTAGGCGCTATGCTAGAAAACGGATTGGGCGTTAAGCAAGACTTTCAAGCTGCAATGAGATGTTACAAGTTGTCTGCTGAAAAGAAAAATCCCTCTGCACAATTTAGTATCGGTTCAATGTACGAACAACACCATGGCGTTGAGCAAGACGATATGGAAGCCATTAGTTGGTATAAATTGGCAGCAAGTCAAGGACATGTAGAAGCTCACTACAGAATTGGCTACCTGTATTTAATGGGTCACAGCGTTAAGCAGGACTTCATAGAAGCCAAGCATTGGTTGGAGTTGCATGCCCAAAAAGGGCATATCAATTCACAAATCAGACTTGGAGAAATTTACGACAAAGGACTTGGCGTAGCTCAAAGTTATTCAGAAGCTATTAAATGGTTCAAATTGGCCGCCACCCATGGCAATGCAGAAGCTCAGGCAAAAATGGGGTTTATCTACGGAAACGCTCATGGGGTTCCTCTCGACTTCCACGAGTCGCTGCGTTGGTACCTCATGGCAGCTGAGCAAGATTACCCAGCCGCTTTGTCAAATCTAGGCTTTATGTTCGACCACGGACAAGGCGTGCCAGTGGATTCACAGAAAGCCCTGATGTATTACAGCAAAGCCGCAAAAAAAGGTGATGTAAACGCAAGGAAAAATCGCGACATCATTGAGGCCCGAATTGCAAAACAGCAGTCAAACCATTAACCCCTAATTACTGCGTGCAAGTTCTGGTTCGGGTAACGCATCAAGGATGCAAATAGAAAACCTTGCTTACAATCTTCCAATGACCGTCGAACTTCACCAGATTGAAGAAATCCGTAAAGCGATGGCCCGTCCAGTTGTCTGAGTCGACGCGTACATTAGCGCAAGTTCCCACAACGTCAACAGAACTAATTTTTGTGTTGATGTCCTTGGCAGCACCATTCGTGTCATTCCAATCGAAAAGTCCTTGGATGGGCCCGCCAAACAAATCAGGACCAACATACCCATAGATGGTTGCACCTTCGTGAAAAGCTGGCTTCATCGCAGCGCCCTTTCCAGTTCGGGCTCCATCAATGTAGTGCTGGATAATATTCGTGATTGCATGGACTTCGTCGACATAAGTTGACTGAGACATAGTTGGTCCTTTGATAGATTAATAAGGGATATATTTGATTTTTTCAATCACACCCTTATGCAAAGGGCCTGACTTAATTTACGCCATAAAACTGAAAATCGACATGAATTAATACG
>CAIODE010000024.1 GCA_903856875.1 uncultured Burkholderiales bacterium | reverse complement strand
TCAGAGCGGCATCCACAGTGGGTACAGCGTGATAAACAGTAATGCCTGCATCCTTTAAGGGCTGAACAAATTTAGCGGGACTACCCGCAGAGGTTGTCACAAATTTCACGCCCGATGCACACACAAACTTCAGCATGGCATCGTCTTTTAAAAAACGGATGGGCAAATTGACCCCAAATGGCAAATTCAATTCGCGCATCTTTTTAATTTCAGCTTGGCAATTTTCGGTCTCACCCGAAGATGTTTCAATGATGCCTAGGCCGCCGGCTCTCGAGACGGCAGAGGCCAGTTGCGTGCGAGCGATCCAGCCCATGGGGGCTTGCAAGATAGGGTACTTGGCACCGGTGTGCGCCAAGACTCTGTTTGTGTTTGTCGTTGAGTGGGTCATCCATCAAGCCCAAAACACACTGCCGGACTTTTCATACCAAGCAGGCACTTGACTTTCAACAGACGACTCAATTCGACTGCGTTTGATTTTCATGGTGGGCGTGAGGTAGCCGTTTTCAATCGACCAGGCCTCACTGGCGATGACCAGCATGCGAAGCTTTTCATAGTCTGCCAATTCTGCGTTCACCTTGGCCAGCAGCTCGCTGAGTTCTTTCTCGACATTGGCCCTCACCTCTGGGTCTTTTGTTGTGGGACGAATATCCTCCGCCAGTACCACCATGGCATAGGCAGCCGACTGGGCTACACCGGAGACAATGCTCATCTCAACCATGGGGTGCACGTTGAGTTTGTTTTCAATGGGTGCTGGCGCCACATACTTACCTTTGGAGGTTTTGAAAATCTCCTTCAAGCGGCCGGTAATTTTCAACAGGCCATCCGCTCGCTGTTGACCTTGATCACCCGTCTTGAAAAAGCCATCTTCTGTAAAAGCCTCAGCATCTAAATCGGGGCGTTTGTAATAACCCACCATTTGGCCTGGTGATTTAATCAAGATTTCGCCTTCAGGACTGATTCGAGCTTGAACGCCAGAACCTGGAATGCCCACACTGCCCGGCTCATTGATTTCGTTGGTACAGCTGTGCGACCAAGCAAAATCTTCTGTCATGGCGTAGCCCTCAAAGAGGTTCAAACCTAGCTTGCGATACCAGATGATGAGTTCTGCCGGCAAGGGCGCAGAACCACTGCCCGCTGAGACCACTTGATCCAAGCCGAGGCCTTTGAGAATTTTCTTTTTAACCACGCCTCGCAGGATGGGAATGCTCAACAAAAAATCCAACTTGGCGGGTGGCATCTTGCTGAACACACCTTGCTGAAACTTCAGCCACAAGCGCGGCACTGAAATGAAGAATGTGGGTTTTGCACGGTTTAAGTCTTGGATGAACGTGTCCAAAGATTCTGCAAAAAATACCTGCGTCTGCCCATGCGTCAAACTGGCAGACTCCACCCAAGCACGCTCAAAAACGTGCGCCAAAGGAAGATAAGACAAGATGCGGTAATCTTTCAATTCACCCGCGCTGTCCAAAATAGATTGACTGATTAATTCAGCAGTCACAGATATGCGCTCAAAATTGTGCATGACCCCTTTGGGTTGGCCTGTAGAGCCAGAGGTGTACATGATCATGGCCAAATCTTCAGGTGCCCGCGCTATATCGCCTTGCAAGGGTGCTGTTTTTGCAACGATGTCATCCCACTTTGCAAATTGATTAGCAGGCGCCAAAGGGAATGCAATACAAGGCAAAGACGCAGGCACAAAAGGCGCTTGTTCTGGCCATGTATCCAACTTACCAACAAATAACAACTTGGCTTCGCTGTGATCCAGAACGTATCGAACGGTCTCGCCCAACTCAGTTGGGAAAATGGCCACTGTGGTGCAGCCGGACATCCATATGGCCAGTTCAGCCATGATGAAGTGAGCACAATTTTTAGTAAGAATGGCCACTTTGGCACCCGGCTCAAGGTTTTGAGCTTTGATGTAAGCCGCCATGGATCGCGCTTGCTTGAGGGTTTCGCGCCATGTGTAATCTATGACCTGGCCATTGCCAATGGGCTGCGTCATGTAGACAAAATTTGGGCGATTTTTCTCGTGGGCCAGAACAGTTTCAAGAATTAATGCAGGTTTTGACATGCCAAACTTTCGTGGGTTGAACCGGCCCCTTTTGATAGAAAAATTTCAAGGGACAAGCGGTGATTCGAACTGATGAAGGATTGTGAAGAGAATTGAAATCATTCCCAGTCTTCTGAGAGACTGATTTCCTAGGTATTTCCCCCATAAGCCCTCGCTTTTTTTAAGGGATAAAAAGAGTCCAAACTTTGACTAAAACAAGCAAAGTCTTGATATGCTGAGATTCTCTCAAAGCATTCACACATACCTCACCATGTCCTCAGCTTCTACTGCCAAGAAAAATCAGGTGGCGCTTCCCCTCCCCGCCTTTGATCGTTTTTACAAACACCAAGAACTGACAGAATTACTGAAAGCGTTTGCTGCAGCACGACCAGAATTGGTAGAACTTCGGGAGTTAGGCACAAGCCATGAAAATCGCCCCATTTGGGTGCTTGTTCTCACTCGCAAATCCACGGGCGCAGACACAGACAAGCCCGCCTTCTGGGTGGATGGCAATATTCACGCAGCAGAACTGACCGCCAGCACAGCTTGTCTGTATTGGTTGCACCATCTTCTCAGCAAAGACGGTGAAGACGCTGGCGTGACAGAACTGCTGAATACGCGTGTCATCTATTTGGTCCCCCGATTGAACCCGGATGGCGCTGAACTGGCCATGGCAGACAAGCCTAGGCACATTCGATCTTCTACACGGCCCTACCCATGGGACGAGCCTCACGTTGATGGACTCAGCATTGAAGACATGGACGGCGATGGTCGCATTTTGATGATGCGCATTCCAGATCCCCATGGCGGTTGGAAAGCCAATCCAGACGAACCAAGACTGCTCACTCCCAGACTTCCTGGAGAGTTTGGTGGCAAGTACTACCGTGTGATGCCCGAGGGCAGTTTGCAACACTATGACGGTGTCAACATCAAACCCAATCGCGATGTCGAAGGTTTGGATTTGAACCGCAACTTTCCAGCCTTTTGGCGCCAAGAACACGAACAAGTGGGGGCAGGCCCCTACCCCACCAGCGAGCCTGAAGTGCGCGCCATGGTGGACTTCATTGCCAAGCATCCCAACATTGGCGCGGCCGTCAGCTTTCACACGCATTCAGGTGTGATTTTACGACCCATGGGCACGCAAAGCGACACCGACATGACGCCCGAAGATTTGTGGATCATCAAGCGCATGTCCGACATTGGTAGCAAGCTTACGGGCTATCCGGCGCTCAGTATTTTTCACGACTTTAAATACCATCCCAAAGAAGTCATTACAGGCACTCAAGACTGGGTGTACGAGCACTTAGGTGCCTTGTTTTGGACGGTTGAAATTTGGGCGCCCAACAAAGAAGCCGGCATCACCGATTACGACTTTATTCACTGGTACCGTGACCATCCACCCGAAGACGACATCAAACTGCTCAAATGGAGTGACGAAGTTTGCGAAGGCAAAGCGCACGTCGATTGGTATCCCTACCAACACCCCGAATTGGGCGCCATTGAATTGGGTGGCTGGGACCGCATGAACTTCTGGCGCAATCCACCCGCTCATTTGCGTGAACGCGAAGCTGCCCGATTCCCCGCTTGGCTCAATCAAATTGCACTGACCTTGCCCAAGCTTGAATTGCTTCATGCCAAAGCAGAAAATCTAGGCAACGGTCAATGGCGCGTCCAAATGGCTGTAGGCAATGCGGGCTACCTGCCAAGCTACGTGACGAAACGTGCACTTGAGCGCAAGACAGCGCGTCCTTGCATTTTCGAAATTGAATTGCCTTCAGGGGCCCACTTGCGAATGGGCAAGCCGCGCATGGAAGGGCCGCAACTTGAAGGCCATGCAGCCACCAATTCACTGCAAGCTTTTTTGCCTAGCAAAAACATCACGGGCGATCGAGCACTGACCGAATGGATTGTGGAAGCCCCTGTTGGTGCCGTACTTAACCTGAAAGCGCATGCCGCACGGGCAGGCACTGTGAGAACTTCTCTGACTTTGAAATAACTTATTTCAAACCAAGCAAACGCACTGCGTTGTCTTTCAAAATTCCGGGCATCACCTCGGGCTTGAAGCCTGCCACTTCAAAATCCTTCATCCAGCGCTCTGGTGTGATGAGGGGGTAGTCGCTGCCAAACAAAATGCGATCTTTCAACAGCGTGTTGGCGTACTGAATCAACTGCTTTGGAAAGTACTTCGGGCTCCACCCTGACAAATCAATCCAAACGTTGGGCTTGTGGGTGGCAACGCTCAGTGCTTCATCCTGCCAAGGAAAGCTAGGATGTGCCATCACAATTTGCATGTCGGGAAAATCAATGGCCACATCGTCTAAGTGCATGGGGTTGCTGTAGGCCAAGCGCAAACCGCCGCCGCATCGCATGCCAGAACCAATACCACTGTGACCCGTGTGAAAAATGGCGGGCAACTTGTGTTCGTTGATCACCTCGTAAATGGGCCAGGCCATTTTGTTGTAGGGATGAAAGCCCTGAACCGTGGGGTGAAACTTAAAACCTTTGATGCCCTCTTCCTTAATTAGGCGCTCTGCTTCTCGTGCACCCATCTTGCCCTTGTGCGGATCGATGCTGGCAAACGCAATCATCATGTCGCTGTTATCGCGCGCGGCTTTGGCTATTTCTTCGTTCGGTATGCGGCGGCGACCCAACTGTGACTCGCTGTCAACGGTGAACATCACCAAGCCAATTTTTCTTTCCCGGTAATAAGCCACCGTTTCATCGATGGTGGGACGGCGGTCACTGCCAAAAAATTTGTCAGCAGCGCGGTCGTATTCCTCGCCGTAGTTGTCGAAAGGATTCCAGCAACTCACTTCGGCATGGGTGTGAATATCAATGGCAATCAGGTCTTGGTGTTTCATAAATACTTCCAGAAATTCGGGAAAACCCTGTGATTTTTAGTGCATCAAAGAAAGATACTATAGTTATTGATAATAACCTTTTTAACTCAACTTTGCTACTCTGCAAAGTCGCATTGACCCAATATCATGACTCAGAATTTTCATCCCTTGTTGCAACGCGCCCAAAGCAACGGCCTCCACTTTGAAATGAAAGGCGCAGTGGCTCTGGTGCGCCTAAGCCGTCCTGCCAAGCGCAATGCACTCAACGATGGCTTGGTAGAAGCATTGCGGGATATCTTTCAAAACCTTCCGGAAGAAGCCAAATCCGCCATCATTTACGGCGAAGGCGACCATTTTTGTGCTGGCCTGGATTTGTCTGAATTGAAAGAACGCGACGCCGGTCAAGGTGTGTTCCATTCTAGAAGCTGGCATGTGGCATTGGACGCCGTCCAATTGGGCAAAGTTCCCGTCATTGCAGCCTTGCACGGCGCCGTGGTGGGGGGCGGTTTAGAGCTGGCCAGCGCCTGCCATATTCGCGTTGCAGACGACAGCACCTTCTATGCCCTGCCTGAAGGCACGCGTGGCATTTTTGTGGGCGGCGGCGGCTCTGTTCGCATTCCCAAACTGATTGGCGTGGCGCGCATGACCGACATGATGCTCACGGGTCGCGTCTACAACGCTGTAGATGGCGAGCGGATTGGCTTGGCCCAATACCATGTGCCTACTGGCACATCTTTGGAAAAGGCACTCGACTTGGCACAACGCATAGCCACCAACGCGCCTTTGACCAACTTTGCACTCATTGTAGCCCCCCGCATAGCCACAAAAATAAAATTTGTGGTGGACACAAAACGGTTTCGTTTTTCTCCCTTTTTTTCGTTTTGTTCCCTTTTTTTTCTTTCCCCCCTCTTTTCTCTCTCTTTCCGGCTTCCCCCCGTTTCTCTACGTGAGTGTATGGTGACGGCCCCCCGGGTCACCATTCACTTAAGTGGGCGTTTAAACGCGTTTAAACGCCAAGGGGGGAATACTCAAAACGGGGGGAAGAATCGAAAAAAAAAAC
>CAIODE010000023.1 GCA_903856875.1 uncultured Burkholderiales bacterium | reverse complement strand
TTTTTCTCTGAAGATGCGCATTACCGCATCACCCACATTGAAAATGAAAATGAGAATTTACCTGCAGGCATTGTGTATGCAGACTCTCGCAACATGCTCATAGACCGAATTGCCGCTTTGCGTTTGGCCAATATTTATGAACGGCAAAGATACCGACATATCTTGGGCATACCTGCCATCGTTGAGCAAAACTCAGAAGCCACCTGTGCGCACACGCCATTCATTGTGGCCCGCATCATGGCCACAGGGCAGACAGATGTCTTTGCAACAGGTTTTTACAAAGACAAGTTTATCAAGAGTGATGCACCAGCATCGAAAGCGAACCCTTTCGGCATTGTGTTGAAAGAACGAATTGCCGTTTGCGACAGCACCGTCACGGACACTCTTTTGGCCCTGCCTTTATGACCCAGCCCACCCACAAGATTGGGCTATCTTTGGGCGATCCAAACGGCATTGGCCCTGAAATCGCTCTCAAGGCACTGAGCCAATTACCAGCCACTGCGCTTCAGTACATCACCGTATTTGGCCCCAAACTGGTCTGGGACAAAACGGCTCAATCTTTGGACCTGATGTACTTGGCTCAACAAGTCCAAATCAAAAACACTGGTAGCCTTTTAGAGGCAGAATTTCAACCTGGCTTAGTCTCTGCAGCAGCAGGTAAATCTGCCGTCGACAGCGCAACCGCCGCCATTCAAGCCTGTCAAGCTGGCCTGTTGCAAGCCGTCATCGCTTGTCCACATCACGAAACAGCCATCCATCAAGCTGGCATTGCATTCAGCGGATATCCGTCTTTGGTTGCCAAGGTCTGTGGCTTGAACGAGAACGAAGTGTTTCTGATGTTGGTGGGCGGTGGCTTGAAAATTGTGCATGTGACACTTCATGAAAGTGTCCAAACAGCACTCAATCGACTTAGCCCCCAACTCATTCAGAAGGCCACAATCGCTGGCATCAAAGCTTGCGTCAGCTTAGGAATTGCCAAACCCAAAGTGGCCATGTTTGGCATCAACCCCCATGCGTCTGAGGGCAGCCTTTTTGGCCCTGAAGACTTGGTCAACACCGTACCTGCCGTCAAATCACTTCAGCAAGCCGGTTATGACATAACTGGTCCTCAAGGCGGTGATGTTTTCTTAGCGCAAAGGCAACACGATTTGTATGTGGCCATTTTTCACGATCAGGGCCATATTCCAGTGAAGCTCTTGGCACCTCATGCGGCCAGCGCCCTGAGCATTGGCGCTCAAGTCCTGCTTTCAAGTGTCGGCCATGGCAGTGCCATGGACATTGCAGGTCAAAATAAAGCAGATCCGCAAGGCCTGTTGCGAACTCTAGAACTCATAGCACCTCATTTAACCAAGACTCAGAATGACCGTGCCAAATGAAATGAAAAAAAATTTGACTTGAGTAGCTTCGCCTATACATCTTATTCAACGGGAGACCAAAATGCATCGTCGAAACAGTGTCAAGTTTGCAATCACCACGATCATGTCCTTGCTTGTGTTTTCAGCGAACGCCCAGGATACAAGCAGCTACCCCAGCAAACCCATTCGAATCATTGTTAACTTTCCCCCCGGTGGAACTGTCGATGTCATGACGCGCAGTGTGGCGCAAAAACTCACAGAGAAATGGGGGCAACCTGTGGTCATCGACAACAGGCCAGGTGCTGGTGGCAACATTGGCGCGCAGGCTGTGGCATCAGCCGAACCCGATGGCTATACCCTACTGGCCACACCGCCTGGCCCCATGACCATCAATCAGTACCTTTATAAAGACATGCGCTTTGACCCAGCAAAATTAAGCTCGGTCATATTGATGGCCAGTGTGCCTAACGCCATTGCAGCACGCATTGACTTTCCTGCCAACAATGTCAAGGAGTTGATTGCCTATACCAAGGCCAATCCAGGTAAAGTCAGTTTTGGCTCTCAAGGCAATGGCTCTACCTCCCACCTCACCGGCCAAATGTTTGCCACCATGGTGGGCAGCGACATGATGCACATTCCATTCAAAGGCGAAGGTCCTGCCCTGACTGAAATTTTGGGCGGGCGAGTTGATTTATTTCTAGGCAATATTTCTGCTGTTTTAAAGCTTTACCAAAATAAGCAAATCAAATTGTTGGGCGTAGCCTCTTACAAACGCAGTCCTATGGCCAATGAAATTCCGTCTTCTCAAGAATTTGGTATGCCTGACTTTGTTGCGTCTGCATGGTTCGCCATCGCCGCCCCACCTGGCACACCTGCGCCTGTCCTTAACAAATTAAACGCAGCCATCTTGGAAGCATTGAAATTGCCTGATATCCAACAAAAAATGGCGGCACTGGGTGGCGA
>CAIODE010000022.1 GCA_903856875.1 uncultured Burkholderiales bacterium | reverse complement strand
TTGGCCGCAGAGACTCAAAGCCGTCGAACAACTTGACCAAGACAAAGCCAAACGGCAACAAGAACTGTCCAAAATGGGCATCGATCGTCAAGACACGGACACGGGTGAAGTACGCGATCGACTTCTGATGCAACCCTGGTGGTTGGACTGGACCGCGGGCCTGTTCCCCGTTATTTTGGTCGTTTTCGTGTTGCGCTCTTTTTTATTTGAGCCATTCAAAATTCCATCCGGTTCCATGATCCCAACCCTTTGGGTGGGTGACTTGATTTTGGTGAATAAATTTCACTACGGTGTTCGTTTGCCAGTGGTCAATCTCAAATTAACGCAAGGTACGCCCGTCGCGCGCGGCGATGTGATGGTTTTTCGTTACCCACCACGCCCTAGCGTGGATTACATCAAACGGGTAGTGGGAATTCCGGGAGACCAAATTGCCTACTTGAACAAAAAACTCACGATCAATGGCCAGCCTGTTCCAACGGATTCATTGCCAGAGTTTTTTGATGAGTCCGTCATGCGCTATTTCAAACAATCACAGGAAAAACTGGGCAACAAGCCGCACAATTTGATTGTCGATGACGAGCGTCCGGCCTTCATACCTGGCGCAGACGATTTTGCCTACAGAGACCAGTGCATCTACACCGTAGAGGGTGTCGTTTGCAAAGTGCCTGAAGGACATTACTTCATGATGGGCGACAATCGAGACAATTCTCTTGATTCACTCTATTGGGGTTTTGTACCCGATGCCAATATCGTCGGTCGGGCGTTTTTTGTTTGGATGAATTTTGGAAATCTGGGACGCATTGGCGCATTCAATTGAGCTTACCGTCTTGAACTTGTTAACACTCATTCACATTGCCACTTTTTAAATTCACTGACAGGCTATCCGTTTGAACGACGATCTCAGTCAATTGCAAGTTCGCCTTCAGCACGACTTCAAAGATGCAAGTTTGCTGGAGCGCGCGGTGACGCATCGCAGTTACTCCTCTGATCACAACGAACGCCTTGAATTTTTAGGGGATTCAGTTTTAAATCTGGCCGTTGCCCATTTACTCTACACCCAACTGAGTGATTTACCCGAGGGTGATTTGTCTCGCGTCAGAGCCAATTTGGTCAAGCAAGAAACCCTGCATCAATTGGCACTCACGCTTCAAATTCCAACTTGTCTTAAGTTGGGGGAGGGCGAGTTGAAATCGGGTGGGCAGCGCCGGCCTTCTATTTTGGCTGATACCTTAGAAGCCTTAATAGGTGCTGTTTTCCTAGATGCAGGTTATGAAACCGCAGAACAATTGGTGCACAGATTGTTTGAAAATGTTGAAATCAATCCGCAGATGCAAGCAGCTGCCAAAGACCCCAAAACAGAATTACAGGAATGGCTTCAAGGCCGAAAGTTGCAGCTCCCTCAGTATTCTGTGGTCTCAACAGCAGGCGCTGCACATCGACAAATTTTTGATGTTGCTTGCGACATTCCCGAACTCAGTCTCTCACAGCACGGTAGCGGCCCTTCGCGACGTGCAGGTGAACAAGCCGCGGCAGCCGCCATGCTTGAAATTTTGAAAGTCAAGGCACGCGGATGAACACAGAAACCAACCCCGCCCAACGTTGCGGTTTGGTTGCCATCGTTGGCAAACCCAATGTGGGTAAATCAACCTTGCTCAATGCCCTGGTGGGACAAAAAATCAGTATCACGTCGCGCAAAGCGCAAACGACACGTCACCGCATTACGGGCATTCGCACAGAGGGTGCCACCCAATATGTGTTTGTTGACACCCCAGGCTTTCAAACACGCCACAACACGGCGCTCAACAAGTCTTTGAATAAAACTGTACTGGGAGCGGTGGGCGATGTCGATTTGGTGCTGTTTGTGGTGGAAGCAGGCATGTTCAACACGGCCGACGCCAAAGTCTTGACTTTGCTCAAACCTGACGTGCCTGTTTTGTTGATTGCCAATAAATTGGACACCGTCAACCGACGCGAAGAGTTGGCGCCCTGGCTCAAAGACATGCAAGAGCGACATCCTTTCACAGAATTTGTACCGATGTCGGCCAAAAATGCCAAAGACATTGAACGCCTCATGGGGTATTGCGAAAAATACTTGCCAGAACAAGCGTGGATATACGGTGAAGATGAGCTCACCGACCGAAGTGAAAAGTTTTTGGCCAGTGAAATTGTGCGTGAAAAATTGTTTCGTTTCACGGGGGACGAATTGCCCTACACCTCCACCGTGGTGATTGATAAATTCGAAGAGGAACCCAGCCGCTCAGCCAATCGGATGATTCGCATTGCCGCCACCATTGTGGTGGAGCGCGAGGGCCACAAAGCCATGGTCATTGGCGACAAAGGTGAGCGCCTCAAACGCATTGGCACTGAAGCACGTCAAGAGCTAGAAAAGCTCATGGATGCCAAAGTCTTTATTGAGTTGTGGGTCAAGGTTCGCTCTGGCTGGGCCGACGACGAAGCGCGTGTTCGCTCCTTCGGTTACGAGTAAAAAGAGCTGCCCATGGCCGCTGTCTTGAAACGAATTTCGGATGAGCCTGCCTATGTGCTGCACCGCTACGACTGGAGCGAGTCCAGCCTCATCTTGGAAGTTTTCACTCGGCATCATGGGCGCATCGCCTTGGTGGCCAAAGGCGCTAAAAAACCAAGCTCCTCCTTCAGGCCTGTTTTATTGCCGCTTCAAGCCATTCAAGTTGCCTTTGGTGGCGATGCCGACATTCGAACCTTGAAGACAGTAGAGTGGGTTGGTGGCCATGTCATGCCTACTGGTGATGCGCTGCTTTCGGGCTACTACCTGAATGAGCTGTTGCTGCGCCTTTTGGCGCGTGAAGACCCTCATCCCAAATTGTTTGATGCCTACGCTGCCACCGTGCGCGTCATGGCCACAGAGCCAGGCGAATTGCTGCAGGCGTCGCTTAGAGTGTTTGAGTTGCTCTTGCTTCGAGAAATTGGACTGCTGCCCAGTTTGAGTTCTCAGACCCTGACCATGGCTGACTTGGATGAGGCGAGAGACTATTGCTTGGTGCCCGAAGGCGGCTTGCGATTGGCGCACCGCGACGATCGTCACGCCTTGAGTGGCGTTCAATGGCTGGCGCTGCAAAACGCTTTGGATGGACAATCTCCATTTACAGACACGCTTCGTTTGAGCTTAG
>CAIODE010000021.1 GCA_903856875.1 uncultured Burkholderiales bacterium | reverse complement strand
TGGCGCACTGGAATTCATGCCAGGCAAACAATCTGGCATGGGCGGCACGTGCTGGCCCGATCGCTTGATCGACGATTTGCCCAATGTGTATTTGTACGCTTCCAACAACCCATCAGAGGGCGCCATTGCCAAGCGCCGCTCAGGCGCCACCTTGATCAGCTACCTCACCCCCCCCATTGCACAAGCAGGTTTGTACAAAGGTTTGAACGAGCTGAAATCATCGCTTGAGCGTTGGCGCGCAGTGGAGAGTGGCAACAGCGAGCGCATTGCGCTGGCAGCTGTCATTCAAGCGCAAGCTGTGGAACTGGATTTGGTGCTTGCAGAACCCGCTTGGGATGCTGCCACCATGGGCGCCGATTTGGACAAAGTCGTGATGCGCTTGGGCGAAGAAATGCTCGAGCTTGAATACACACTGATTCCGCATGGATTGCATGTGACCGGTCGTGCTCCAAGCCCAGCTCAGCAAGTTGACATGTTGCTGGCCATGGCTGAAGCCAATCATGGCACGCAACTAGAGCGTGCTGCGGTTGAGGCCTTGGTTGAAGGGCAGTCGCCAGAGCATTCTTTGAAGGCTGCCGGCTTACCGCGCAACCATGCCAGCTTAGACGTCTTGCGTGAACTGGTTGAACCGCAGGCGCACTTGGCTGTTGACACTGAAGTGTCAGCCATCCTGCGCGCTTTAGACGCTTGCTACATCAGGCCTGCACCAGGTGGCGACATTTTGCGCACACCTGCTGTGTTGCCTACAGGCCGCAACATTCACGGCTTTGACCCTTTCAGAATTCCAAGTGCCTTGGCTGTCAAAGATGGCAAAGTTCAAGCCCAGTTGCTGATTGACCGTCACTGTGCCGATGGCAACCCCTTGCCTGAATCGATTGCCATGGTGCTTTGGGGCAGCGACAATTTGAAGAACGAAGGCGCGCCCATTGCACAGGCCTTGGCCTTGATGGGTGCCATGCCGCGCTTTGACAGTTATGGCCGCATTGCAGGTGCCAGCCTCATTCCACTAGAAGAATTAGGACGCCCCCGCATTGATGTCATCATGACTTTGTCTGGCATCTTCCGCGATCTCATGCCCTTGCAAATCAAGCTCTTGGCCGAGGCCGCATTCCTGGCTGCATCGGCAGACGAGCCGCTCGAGATGAACTGGATTCGAAAGCATTCGCTGGCCTATCAACAAGAACATGGCTGCACATTAGAAACCGCGTCTTTGCGGGTCTATGGCAATGCCGAAGGTGCCTATGGCTCCAATGTGAACAACTTGGTGGAAAGCAGTCGCTGGGACGATGAAGGCGAACTGGCTGAAACCTACAAGCGCCGCAAAGGTTTCGCATACGGACGCACGGGCCGTGCTGTTCAGCAAACCGCGCTGTTGCAAACTGCTTTGGCCGATGTGCAACTGACCTACCAAAACCTAGACTCTGTTGAGTTGGGTGTCACCACGGTGGACAACTACTTCGACACCTTGGGTGGTATCACGCAAGCGGTGAAGGTGGCCAAGGGCGGCAAAACACCCCCTGTCTACATTGGCGATCAAACCAAGGGCAACGCTGCTGTTCGCTCTTTGAAAGAACAAGTGTCCATCGAAACGCGCACGCGCATGCTCAATCCGAAGTGGTATGAAGGCATGCTGGAGCATGGCTACGAAGGCGTGCGTCAAATCGAAGTGCATGTGACCAACACGATGGGCTGGTCTGCCACCACAGGTCAAGTACAACCCTGGGTTTACAAGCACCTGTCTGAGACTTTCATGCTTGACCCTGCCATGCGCGAGCGCCTGGCCAAACTGAATCCGACGGCCTCTGCCCGCGTGGCAAACCGTTTGATCGAAGCGTCTGAACGCAACTATTGGCAGCCCGATGCCGAGACCTTGCAAGCCCTTCGACAAGCAAGTGAAGAACTGGAAGATCGCTTAGAAGGCGTCTATGAAGGAGCTACCGCATGAACGTTGAAACCTTACCGTTTCCCACAGTGAAACGCAATCCCAAATTGGACGGCGAGGGCAGCTTGCAAGTTCAGCTGGACCCCAATGTGAAAATTGGCAATGCCAAAGTCTTTGCCATTTATGGCAAGGGCGGCATTGGCAAAAGTACCACCTCGTCTAACTTGTCCGCTGCATTTTCGAAAATGGGCAAACGAGTTTTGCAAATTGGCTGCGACCCCAAGCATGACAGCACCTTCACGCTGACCAAGAAGATGTTGCCCACGGTCATTGACGTGCTTGAAACAGTTGACTTTCACGCTGAAGAGTTGCGTGTCGAAGACTTTGTCTTTGAAGGCTACAACGGTGTGATGTGTGTGGAAGCCGGCGGCCCACCTGCAGGCACAGGCTGTGGTGGTTATGTGGTGGGCCAGACGGTGAAGTTGCTCAAAGAGCATCACCTTCTAGAAGACACCGACGTGGTGATTTTTGATGTGCTGGGTGATGTGGTGTGCGGTGGTTTTGCCGCACCCTTGCAGCATGCCGATCGCGCCATGATTGTGACCGCCAACGATTTCGATTCCATCTTTGCGATGAATCGGATTGTGCAAGCCATTGGTGCCAAGGCCAAAAATTACAACGTGCGTTTGGGTGGTGTGATTGCCAATCGCAGTGCGGCCACCGATCAAATTGACAAGTACAACGATCGCATTGGTTTGAAGCTTGCAGCGCACTTCCCTGATCTGGACGTGATTCGCCGCAGTCGTTTGAAAAAATCGACGCTCTTTGAGATGGAGTACTCGCCCGAATTGGAGGCTGTGCAAAAAGAATACATGCGATTGGCAGCCAGCATGTGGCTGGGCGGAGAGGCCTATTCTGCGGTGCCCATGAAAGACCGCGATATTTTTGATCTGTTGGGTTTTGATTGAAGTCTAGAACATGAATGAAATGACCTACGAACAACGGCGAGGACAGATCGAACATTACTTCGATCGGACGGCGGTCGCAGCATGGGAAAAACTCACTTCCGACGCACCTGTCGGTCGCATTCGCGCAAGCGTTCGTGCTGGCCGAGATCAAATGCGAGCCAACCTTGTTTCTTGGCTGGGCCAGGATCTGCGCGGCAAACGCATTTTGGATGCTGGCTGTGGTACCGGCGCTTTGGCAGTTGAGGCCGCGCGGCTAGGAGCTGAGGTTGTAGCCATCGATTTGTCTCCTACTTTGGTGGACTTGGCACGGGAGAGAATTCCAGCCGATGTGGCGCACTTGGTTGAGTTTCACAGTGGCGACATGCTTGACAAAAGCTTGGGGCACTTTGACCACGTGGTGGCCATGGACTCCATCATTCACTATGACACGGAAGACGCTGTCAATGCACTGGCGCAATTGGCTGAGCGAACCAGCAAGTCTATTGTGTTTACGTTTGCACCGCGCACACCCATGTTGGCGCTCATGATTTCAGTGGGCCGTTTGTTGCCCCGTGGCGATCGCGCACCATGGCTTGAACCCATGGCCGAAACCCGAATTGCCCAACTGATGAAGACACACGAATCATTGAACGACTGGAAAACCGCGCGCTCGCACAAAGTTTCCAGTGGTTTTTACAAATCCAAAGCCATGGAGTGGATCCGTTCATGAAAGGCAAGACTTTTTCCAAGTACGTCAAGCAACTGCCTTCGACTTGGTTGCCGTTTGCTGACGTCACCAGCGCGGGCTTGCCCATGTCTCGGCTGCTGCGCTTGTCTTTGTTCAAATTCACCATGGGCATCACGACGGCCCTCATGATTGGCACCTTGAACCGGGTGATGATTGTGGAGTTGGGTGTTCCCGCTTGGCTGGTTGCCATGATGTTGGCCTTGCCCCTTTTGGTAGCACCATTTCGTGCAGTCACTGGGTATCAGTCCGATGTGCATGTGTCTGCTTTTGGCTGGCGCCGCGTACCTTACATGTGGGGCGGTACCCTGATTCAATTCTTGGGCTTGGCGGTCATGCCCTTTGCGCTTTTGGTGCTATCGGGTCGCGGCCAAGTGCCTGTGCCTGACTGGGTTGGGCAAGGTGCTGCAGCCATGGCCTTCCTGATGGTGGGCGCTGGTTTACAAACTTCACAAACAGCAGGATTGGCCCTGGCCACAGACCAAGCCAGTGAAGAAACCCGGCCCCGTGTGGTGGCACTTTTGTACACCATGCTGTTGGTGGGCGCTGTGTTTGGCAGCTTGGCCTACAGCGTCTTGTTGTCTAACTTCACGCCAGAATATTTGGTCCAGTCGGTGCAAGGCACAGCCTTGGTCGTCTTGATCCTCAATG
Source organism: uncultured Burkholderiales bacterium (assembly GCA_903856875.1). Classification (GTDB taxonomy): domain Bacteria; phylum Pseudomonadota; class Gammaproteobacteria; order Burkholderiales; family Burkholderiaceae_C; genus Limnohabitans_A. Next base: position 8,140 of record CAIODE010000021.1, on the reverse strand, counting down.
GCTTTGCGCTGTGGAAGCAAGAGCCGCGCAATCCCGCGCGTGTTGCCGCCTTGAAAACAGAAATTCGCAGACCCTTCAGAGAAGTCTGGGCCGAGTTCATTGCCCTTCCACAAGCTCGCCGTTTCTTGTGGGCCACGGCCCTTGGCACCATGGCCTTCAACATGCAAGACATTATTTTGGAGCCTTACGGCGGTGAAATTCTCAAGCTGAGCGTGGGCGCTACCAGTGCACTGACGGCCATGTTGGCGGGCGGTGGATTGCTTGGTTTTTATGTGGCTGGCCGCAAGTTGGCCGGCGGCATTGACCCCATGCGTTTGGCTGCCTACGGCGCACTGGCTGGCTTGCCTGCATTTTCTGCCGTTATTTTTTCGGCACCCCTTGAAGCTGGATGGCTTTTCCGCTTTGGCGCCTTTGGCGTGGGTTATGGCGGTGGTTTGTTCGCGGTGGGTACTTTGTTCACTGCCATGCGCATGGAATCTGCTTACGTCGGCCTGGCCTTAGGTGCTTGGGGCGCTGTGCAATCGGCAGCAGCCGGCTTGTCTATGTTTTTTGGTGGCGCCCTTAGAGACATCGTTGGCACTCTCAGTATCGAGGGCGCCTTAGGCCCTGCCTTGACCGACCCCTCGGTTGGTTACAGCATGGTTTACCACGTCGAAATGCTTTTGTTGTTCTTGACATTGATTGCGGTGGGCCCACTGGTCAAACGCAGTACCTCTTTTTCACCCGTTGTTCCCCAAACCCTCGGCTTGGCCGAGTCTCGTATTTAGTTATTCAGTTGTTCACAAGGAGAAGTCGTTATGCAAACCGTAGGAAACATTACAGGCTACGTCGATCTAGCGCAAATACTGTTGTATGTGTTTTGGATCTTTTTCGCAGGCCTTATTTATTATCTTGTTCAAGAGGGCCACCGCGAAGGCTATCCCATGGAGTCCAGCAGCAGTGGACGGGCTGTGGTCAAGGGCTTTCCGATTCCTGAGCCGAAAACCTTCTTGTTGGAAGGTGGCAAAAGTGTCACCGTGCCTGACCTGATGCGCAGAGAGCCTGCTTACAACGCAGTGGCCACCAGCCCCACTTCTGGCGCACCCATTGAACCCAAGGGTGATGCCATGCTGGCAGCTGTTGGCGCAGGCGCTTATGCCAGCCGTGAAGATGTCCCAGAAATGACGACGCACGGCAAGCCACTGATTCAGCCACTTCGCGTGGTCAGCGAGTACACGGTGGCCTCACAAGATGTTGACCCGCGTGGTCTGCCAGTGATGGCGGGCGACGGCAAACAAGGCGGCACTGTGAAAGACATTTGGATTGATTCTGCTGAGATGATGTTCCGCTATTTGGAAGTAGAAGTTGCCGGCGGTCGAAGCGTTTTACTGCCCACCGCGTTTTCCCTGATTCGCAGAAATCAAGTTGAAGTGCATTCAATCTACGCGCGTCATTTTGCCGCCGTGCCAGCTCTGAGAAACCCCGACCAGGTCACCAAACTGGAAGAGGAAAAGATCAGTGCTTATTACGGCGGCGGTACTTTGTACGCCGATGCAAAGCGCAGCGAACCGCTGATCTGAGTTGCAGATCAGCGTCAATTGAAGTCGAATTGAAAGTCTGTTGAGGAAAAGATAATGGCGATCGAAAATTTGGGTCATGAATACGAGTTTGAACCGCAGTTTGGTTTACCCGAACGCTTGCCAAGTGACGAGTTCATTGTTTGGCAGGGCTCGCCCGATGTGGCGGCCTTGGCCTATTCAGCCTTTCACTTCAAAAAACTAGCGCTGTATTTCGCAGTCTTGATTGTGGCTTGTGCTTGGCCTGCGTTAGAAGATGGTGCTGGCTCCATGGCTGTTTTGTCGGCCATCAAATGGATTGCCCCATTGGCGGTCATTGGCTTGGCAACCGTATGGACGCTGGCCTACTTCACAGCTCGCACCACGGTCTATACCGTCACCAACAAACGAGTGGTCATGCGCTTGGGCATTGTCTTGACGGTTACTTTCAACCTGCCCTTCTTGCAAATAGCGTCTGCTGACGTGCGAATGGTGCAAAACGGTTTTGGCGACATCACCTTGGCCCTGAAAGGCGCTGACCGCATTGGTTGGGTGCATTTGTGGCCCAGTGTGCGGCCATGGCGCATTGCAAAGCCTGAACCTACTTTGCGTGCGGTAGCCGATGTCCAAATGGTGGCTGAAAAGCTTCGGGATGCATGGGTAAAAAGCACTGGCCTTGCTGCCAATGCCGTTACGGTTGCAAGCGCAGTTCAAAATGATCGCCGTGATGGTGCCTTGATGCAAGTGAGTGCAACATGACCCAGGCCCAACTTGTTCAATCTTCTCAAGCCCTTATGCCAGTAACGCCCGACAGCTTTCCACGATGGATTCTTTATTTTGCCGCTGGCATCATTGCGTTCTCACTCATCTCAGTGGGCTTGATTCGCATCACTGGCAACGGCCCTGATCAGCTTGCTGCAGCGCCCACAGTTCAGCGCTCATTGATTTTCGAAGATCAAAAAGACGGGGGCGTTCGGGTGGCCGATGGCGTCTCAGGACAAACCCTGACGGTTTTGTATGGCGAGCAAGGTTTTGTGCGCGGCGCATTGCGCGCTTTAACGCGCGAGCGCTTTTCCAGAGGCATCGGTCCAGCGCAACCGTTTGACCTGATTGCCCGTGTAGATGGCAGGGTCACTTTGATGGACCCAAGCACAGGACAGCGAGTCGATTTAGAGTCATTTGGCCCGACCAATACAGCGGAATTCGCTCGATTTCTAGCCATGCAACCTGAATGATTCAGGATTGAGTCAGTCAACCATTTTTAAAGCTGGAGATTTTTTTCATGCAAGCCCATACAAGCATTGACACCGCTGAACAAGCATCCCAAAAAGCGGTTGAGAGCACCATGCTCAGCCCCCGTTTTTACACCACCGATTTTGCGGCCATGGACAAGCTTGACATGTCTCCCATGCGTGCCGAGTGGGACAAAATGATGGCGGAATACGAAGGCGACAACAACCACGATCACTTTCAGCGCGACGAAGCATTTACCAAAGAAGTGGCCGAGCGATTCTCCCAAGTCAGCCCTGAAATGCGCCAAGAGTTTTTGGACTTTTTAATTTCCTCGCTCACCTCTGAATTTTCGGGTTGCATTTTGTACAACGAAATTTTCAGAAATGTTGAAAACCCCGACATCAAACAGTTGATGCGTTACATGGCGCGCGATGAATCGCGCCACGCCAGTTTCATCAACCAGTCTTTGAAGGACTTTGGTCTGGGCATTGACTTGGGTGATTTGAAGCGCACCAAGGCCTATACCTACTTCAAGCCCAAATACATTTTCTACGCCACTTACTTGTCCGAGAAAATTGGCTACGCCCGTTACATCACCATCTACCGTCAACTGGAAAGAAATCCAGACAAACGCTTCCATCCCATTTTTCGTTGGTTCGAGCGCTGGTGCAATGACGAGTTTCGCCATGGCGAATCGTTTGCATTGATCATGCGTGCCAACCCGCATTTGTTGCGTGGCGGCAATGTGTTCTGGATTCGCTTTTTCTTGTTGGCCGTTTACGCCACCATGTATGTTCGTGATCACACACGCCCCATGCTGCACCACGAGATGGGCCTTGAGTCTGGCACCTATGACTATGAAGTGTTTCGCATTACCAACGAAATCACCAAGCAAGTTTTCCCCGTCAGCTTGGACATTGACAACCCAGCCTTCAGGGAAGGTTTGTCGCACTTGTTCCATGTGCAAACTCAAATGAATGCAGCCAAAGCGCAAGGCGGCTTGGTGGGCAATCTGAAGCGTGTACGTTGGGCTATTTCGGGCGGGCTCACTTTTCTTCGCTTGTATTTCTTGCCTGTCAAGCACCATGCGTTGCCAGCAGATGTGCGCATGGCGCCTGCTTGGTAAATTGCTAGCCAACAGACACTGAAAGCCGAGGATGACCGACACCTTTGTTGCGTTAGGATTTGCGATTTTTATCTGGTGGTTCAGCACCGGTATCGTGATTCTTTTAAATCGCATGTCGCGCACAGCGGTGACCATGAGCTTGGTCATCTCTTCTGCGTTGGGTCTTGGTGCCTTGGCGGGTTTGTCCCACACAGCACAACAAACAGGTGTGATGGGCGCTTACTGCGCTTTCACTTGTGCCTTGTTGGCGTGGGGCTGGAACGAGTTGAGTTTTCTCACGGGCTGGATCACTGGCCCGCAAAAAAAAGCCATTTTGAAAAGCACAAAAGGGTGGCCCCGTTTTGCGGCTTCCTTCAATGCAGTGGTATGGCACGAGTTGGCCATTCTCCTGGTGGGCCTGGCCATTGTGGCCATCACTTGGGATGCGCCCAACCAAGTGGGCACTGGCACCTATTTGGTCTTGTGGATCATGCGCACCAGCGCCAAATTGAACTTGTTTTTTGGCGTTCGCAATTTGAGTGAAGAATTCTTACCTTCGCACTTAGCGTATCTGGAGAGTTTCTTCAAACGTCGCCGCATGAATGCATTTTTTCCGTTTGCAGTGGTCTCAGCCAGTGTCTGTTTGTGGCTCTTGATTGAATTCGCTAACCAGCCCATGACAACGCCGGCGCAAGTCGTAGGGTCGGTGTTGGTGGGCACCATGCTGGCCTTGGCCATTGTCGAGCATCTGATGCTGGTATTGCCGCTAGACACCACCGCCTTGTGGCGCTGGGCCATTCGCAAGCATCACAACACAGAAACGCCTGCAACCTTTGATGCACATGTGCCTTCGGTTTTGCCTGCTCACTTGGATTCACATGACAAATCTCTTCAAGTCAATTAACACCGACGGCGGCGCGGACGGAGGTGGTGGCGATCAAAACCACCCCACGAGCACAGCCGCCGAAGTTGGCCATCGTGCTCCCACAGCCATTGTGATTGGCACAGGATTTGGTGGTTTGGCAGCCGCCATTCGTTTGAGCGTCAAAGGTTATCGCGTTCAAATGCTCGAGAAACTGGATGCGCCTGGCGGCCGTGCCTATGTGCACAAGCAAGATGGCTTCACCTTCGACGCCGGCCCCACCATCATTACTTTGCCGCACCTCATCGCCGAGCTTTTTACTCTGTGTGGCCGCGAGATGAAAGACCATGTCGACTTGCGCTTGATGTCACCTTTCTACCGCATTCGGTTTGACGATGGCACGCACTTTGACTACAGCAACAACGACGAGCAGATGCTTGATCAAATTGCCAAATTCAGTCCTGAAGATGTGCAAGGTTTTAAGAACCTGATGGTAGCGTCTGAGAAGTGTTTCCAGCTGGGTTTTGTCGAGCTGGGCATGGTGCCATTTGAAACCATTGGCGATGTCATCAAGGCCATGCCCAATTTGGCGCGCATGCAAGCTTGGCGCTCTATTTACAGTTTGGTGGCCAAGCACATCAAGCACCCCAAACTGCGCATCGTCATGAGCTTTCATCCCTTGCTCATTGGCGGCAATCCTTATTCAGTCACCTGCGTTTACTCGCTCATCCATTCCTTGGAGCGCCGCTGGGGCGTGCACTCGGCCATGGGTGGCACCGGTGCCATTGTGCGTGAACTGGTGAAGTTGCTTGACGAACGCCAAGTGCCCATTCGTTACAACGCACCCGTCACGCGCATTCGTGTTGAGGGCGGCCGTGCCCAAGGCGTCGAGTTGGCCAATGGTGAATACTTGCCTGCTGACATTGTGGTCAGCAATGGCGATGCCGCTTGGACCTACCGTAACCTCATTGAGCCGCAGCACCGCAAGCATTGGACCGACAAGCGCATTGCCAAAGGCAAGTATTCATCGGGCTTGTTTGTTTGGTACTTTGGCACCAACCGAAAGTTCGAAGATGTGCCGCACCACATGATGGTCTTAGGCCCACGCTACAAAGGCTTGCTGCAAGACATTTTCAAAAATCACAAACTGTCCAAAGATTTCAGTTTGTATTTGTACCGCCCAACTGCCACCGATCCTTCGCTGGCACCTGAAGGTTGCGATAGTTTTTATGCGCTGTCTGTGGTGCCGAATTTGAGCAGCGAGACCGACTGGCCAGCCATCACGGAGCAGTATCGCGATGCCATTGCCACAGTGTTACAAGAAAGCGTGCTGCCTGATTTGAAGCAGCATGTGGTGTCTTCCAAGGTCACCACGCCGCAAGATTTTCAAGATCGCTTGTGGTCTTTTAAAGGCGCAGGTTTTGGCCTCGAACCTATCTTGATTCAAAGTGCATGGTTCCGGCCACACAACCGAAGCCAAGATGTCGATGGCTTGTTCATGGTGGGTGCCAGTAGCCAGCCAGGTGCTGGTGTGCCCAGTGTTTTAATGTCTGCAAAAATGCTTGAAACGGTGGTTCCCGATGTCAAATCATTTGCCTGATCCAAGCTTGAGTTCGCCGCCGGTGTCTTTGCCCTACGATTTAGAGGCCTGCACCGAACTCATGCGCGGTGGCTCTAAATCTTTTTTTGCAGCCTCTAGGTTGCTGCCGGTCCGTTTACGGCCGCCCGCTATTGCGCTGTATGCGTTTTGCCGTTTGGCTGACGATGCCATTGACGAAGGCGATGACCCGGTTTTGGCCATGGCCGATTTGAAGTCACGTTTGGCGGCCATTTATGCCGGACGGCCAGGCGCCGAAGACGCAGACCGCGCCTTGACCATTGTGGTCCACCGCTATGGCATTCCCATTGGCTTGCTAGAGGCCTTGCTAGATGGTTTCTTGTGGGACTCACAAGGCCGCCGCTACGAAAACTTGGCCGATGTCGAGGCCTATGGCGCCCGGGTTGCTGGCACCGTAGGCGCCATGATGTCCATCATCATGGGTGCAAGCACAGACACCGCCATTGCACGTGCAAGCGAGCTGGGTGTGGCCATGCAACTGACCAACATTGCCAGAGACGTTGGAGCTGATGCTCGAATGGGTCGCTTGTACATTCCCCGCGCTTGGTTCCGCGAAATTGGCATGGACGCAGACGCTTGGTTGGCCGATCCTGTGTTCGATTCACGCATTGCGGGTTTCACACAACGCTTGTTGTTGCGCGCAGACGCGCTGTACCGCCGCGGCGAATTTGGTTTGGCAGAACTGCCATGGGACTGTCGCCCCGCCATTCAAGCCGCGCGTTTGGTCTATGCCGAAATTGGCAAACAACTAGAGCGCGAAGGCCTCGATTCTGTGAACCACCGCACGGTGGTTTCAACCGCGCGCAAGCTGGCCTTGTTGGCACGCGCAGCGACTGTGGCGGTGAAGGCGCCCGCTGTGCCAGATGTCACGCTCAGTCCTGTGCCCGCCATCCATTACTTGGTGGACATTGTGAGCCGAGAGCGCAATCTCTTGACACATGAAAAACCTTGGACCTTGCCTGTTCGAAGTTTTGATGAGCGTGTTGTCTGGATGGTGGAATTGTTCGGTCGCTTAGAACAACGCGAGAGAACCCCGCGTTAAAGCGCTCGGTACCTGTGAATTTGAAAATCGTTGAAGTTGTGGTGCTGATGGCGGCCGGTGTTTTGTTTGTGGCTTGGCAATTTCGTGATTTGAGACGCGCCAAAGAAATCACTCAGCTACAACGTGAAACAGAGAAACATCAAGCCATGCAGCACAGTGCCAAGTCTGATGAGGCACCTTCGGTGACTCCCTGACAAAGTGAACCCAGATGACACCTAACCTCAAGGTCATTCACTTGGTCTGCGCGTGCTTGTTTTTAGGCAACGTGATTGTGAGCGGCGTCTGGGCCTTGTTGGCGGAGCGAACGCGCAATCACGCCATCGTTCAATTCAGCAACAAGATGGTCCTGATCACCGACGCCATGTTCACATTGGTTGGGGCAGTGGGTGTGGTTTGGACAGGCCACGGCATGGCAGAAAATTTTGGAGGTGGTGCCAGCCATCCTTGGATTCAATGGTCCTATTGGTTGCTCACTTTTTCGGGTTTGATTTGGTTGTTTGTTTTAGTACCGATTCAATTCAAACAACGTGCTTTGCTTCAACAATATTCAGAGATCACTGAAGACTATTGGCGCCTCTCGCGCATTTGGAAAATAGCCGGCGCCATTTCTACCGTGCTACCCTTGCCCATTGTGTATTTCATGGTCACCAAGTCAGTTTGATGGTCGTGATCGTCCTAACTTGGAAGCGCAAATGGCAACTTCAAAAACCGCTCTCAAGGGCCGCGTCGTTTTAATCACCGGTGC
>CAIODE010000020.1 GCA_903856875.1 uncultured Burkholderiales bacterium | reverse complement strand
GCATGTAATTGGCCCGCTCTTGAATCCAAAAACACCGTATTCACCTACCAAAAGCTTCAGCCCGATTATTTATCTGGCGCAATCGCCTTCCATCATGATTGTTCCTGTTAGTTCGCCTGCCAAATCTGTCAAAGAATTTATTGACTTGGCCAAGAAAAATCCTGGCAAATTGAATTATGGCTCGGCAGGAATCGGTGGTATTCCGCATCTTTCTGGCGAGCGGTTTCAAGCTTTGTCTGGTGTCAGCATGGCGCACGTCCCCTACAAGGGAACCGCCTTGGCCATGCCCGATCTGATTGCAGGCCGCCTAGATGTGATGTTCGATAGTTTTTCATCAGGTTACCCTCAGTCTCGTGACGGTAAGGTGCGGGCTTTAGGTGTCTCCTCTCCCGATCGCTCTCCTTTGGTGCTGGAGTTGCCGGCCATCAATGAACAACTTGCAGGTTTTATCTCAATGACCTGGTTTGGTGTTTTCGGACCTGCTGGCATGCATCCGTCTGTGGTCAATAAACTGAATGCTTCTTTCAACAAAGTGTTGAAAGATCCGCAGTTAAAAGAGCAATTGGCGAAAATGGGAATTGACGGAATCGGTGGTACTCCGGCAGATTTCAGCAAAAAATTGACGGTCGATACGCAAGAGTGGCAAAAAGTTATCACTGATGCAAAGATCACTTTGCAATCAAATTGATTTGTAATCTTTCAAAGGGCTATTTATGGCTACATTGCCGATTCAAAATAATTGTTTGGCCTTTCTCAAGGCGAGCGTTATTGCTTTGTTGCTCAGCGCAGGCTGGGGGCAAGCTCAAACCCAGTGGCCCAGCAAGGCAGTTACCCTTGTTGTGCCATTTGCACCGGGGGGCGGAACCGACATTGGCTCGCGCATTGTTGCTCAAAAGCTATCGCAACTTTGGGGCCAATCGGTTCTAGTCGACAACCGCGGCGGGGCTGGAGGCAATCTTGGCTTAGAGATCGTCTCAAGAGCCAAACCAGATGGTTACACATTGCTAACGGGCAACGTAGGCACCCAATCCATCAACCCCACTTTGTACAAAAAACTCAACTACAACCCCGACACTTCATTTGCGCCAATTGGCTTGTTCGCTGAGCTGCCGTTTGTCTTGACAGTAACGCCATCATTACCCGCCAATTCAGTCAAAGAATTGGTGGCACTGGCCAAAGTTTCGCCAGACAAATTAACCTACGCCAGCTCAGGCAATGGTGGCTCTCCACACCTGTCTGCAGAAACTTTCAAAATTGCAACGGGAACTCAAATTTTGCACATTCCTTACAAAGGTGGTGGCGCCGCAATGACTGACTTGATGTCTGGCAATGTGCACATGATTTTTTCATCCGTGCTTGAAACTTCTGCGCAAATTAAAGCGGGCAAACTCAAAGCCTTGGCCATCTCCAGCAAAAATCGGGTTTCAGCCTTGCCAGATGTACCCACGTTAGAAGAAAGTGGCATCTCTGGCGCTGAGTCTGGTTCTTGGTTAGGTTTGCTTGCACCAGCTGGCACACCTCAACCCATTCTGGATAAGATTTTGCAGAGTTTGCAACAAGTCTTGGCCATGCCCGATGTTCAACAACAACTCATTGGCCAAGGAGCAGTAGCCAAGGGTGGAACAACTGCAGAATTTGTCAATCTAATTGCCACCGACCGCAAAAGATACGCCAAGATCATTTTGGATAACAAATTGGTTTTAGATTGAACAGATGGCTGACAAGAAGCTAACTAGCCCAAGCTTAAATAATGTTAGCTTCAAAATAAGGACAATTGTTGATCACACGGCTCCAACCAAAAGCATTTAAATCAAGCGTTCTATAATTTCCATAAGTAACCAGTTCAGACAAGGCTCGACCAATGGCTGGTGAATGTTGCAAGCCATGACCACTGAAACCATTTGCAAACAGCAAGTTGTCAATCTCAGGGTGTGCGCCCAAAATGACATTTTGATCAAGCGTGTTCATATCGTAGTGGCCTGCCCAACTTCGCTTTAGTCGCAAGGCTTCAAATCCAGGCACGCGCGCGGCAAGAATGGGCCACAGAACCTCTTCAAATAAGTGATGCTGAATTAAGAAATCATCACACGGCAAATCTTCTTCTGATCTGGGTGCTATTCCGCAAATGTAGCCTTCCCCTTCTGGTCGAAAATAAGCCCCAGAGGGATCAATCACCATTGGACAGTTCTCTAATTTAGCGCTGCTGGTGAAAAAGAAAATAGTTCTTTTGCGTGCTTCAACGGGTAGATCAATACCAGCAGTTTGAGCTAGCGCAGATGCGCCTATACCACTCGCATTGATGACCGTATCAAATAGAATTTGAGTACCATCTGTTAATTCAGCCGAAATTATTTTGCGCCCTGATCTTTGTAGTTTCGCTACACGCGCCTGCACGTAATTCACACCTAAGGAAATGGCTTTTTTGCGAAAGCCTTGCATCAACCCATAGGCGTCTAACCAACCCTCTCCACTATTTCCAATAGAGGCCGCCGAAAGGTCATCCACATTCAACCAAGCGTATCGAGCACTCAATTCAGAAGGCGTTAAAAGGGTGACGTCAACATTTTCTGATTTTTGAACTGAATGGTTAGATTGCAAAGTGCTTAGCCCGTCTGGGGTAGCAAGAAACAGGTAACCACGCTCTTTAAAGTTAACAGCCGGGGCTACGTCACCTACTGCAAGGTACTGATCTATGTTTTTTATGAAAGCACTTCCAAATTGGGAAAGCTTGATATTCTCGGGGTTTGAAAACTGATGCCGTATAGAGGCGGCTGAAAGTGCAGTTGCAGATTTTTCATATGAAAAATCTTGCTCGATCACATGAATATTTCCTTTGAAATCTGGCTGCGAAGCTAGAAAAAATGCCGCCGCACTTCCAATGGCAGCCCCACCCACAATCAAGACATCAGTTTGCATAGAAATAGTCATTGAGCCTACACTTAACAGATTTATACAACATATTGACAGCGAAAAATACCATGGACTACTTTGATTCAAGTGCTGTTAAAAAAGCCTTGCCCTATCCTCTTCTTATTGAAGCCTTGACCAGAGGCTTGCAATTGCCAATCCAAGCACCTGCTCGAAGCTATTTCGCTCCCAATGATGATGCCAGTTGTGTGCTCATCATGCCAGCTTGGAAAGCTAAAGAAATTTTTGGTGTCAAGCTTGTCTCTGTATGGCCTTCCAACAAAGCCATCGGCTGTCCCACAGTTTCTGCCGTTTATGTTTTGCTTTCTTGTGAAAATGGCTTGCCGCTTGCCGTCATTGATGGAACTGAACTCACTTTGCGCCGAACTGCTGCAGCAGCAGCTTTAGCTGCCAAAATTCTTGCACGAAAAAACAGTCAAACTCTTGCCATCTTGGGCACAGGCGCTTTGTGTGTTCCGATGGTTCAAGCACATGCCAGTGTGATGCAATTTAAAAACATCTCGATTTGGGGAAGACAAAAACCCAAAGCGCTAGCTGCAGTGGCTGAACTCAAAACGCTTGGCATAGAGTCTCATTGCTCAGAAGATTTAAGCGAAACCTTAAAACAAGCCGATGTTGTAGCAGCTGTTACAACAGCCACTGTGCCTTTCATACGCACCCAATGGATCAAACCTGGAACGCACTTGGGTCTTATAGGCGCCTTCACACCGCAGATGGCAGAAGCCGAACCAGCGCTTATGAACCAAGTTCAAGTTTTTGCAGATGATCGATCTGCTGTGTTGGAAAAAGGCGGTGAAATCTACCAAGCTATTCAACAAAAAAAGATCTTGGCCTCAAGCATTGAAGGTGAACTGGCTGAACTGGCGTCTAATCCTTCTGGTCCATGGCGCAAGGATGATCAGGCCATTACCGTTTTCAAATCGGTCGGATTTGCTTCCCTAGATCTCATTGCAGCGGAGCTTGTGTATCAATCTGAGAAAAGGTAAAAACTTGGAGTTTAAATTTTCACGGTGTAATTCAAAGCCATTCGCCCACCATCCACGGTAATCACTTCTCCGGTGATATAGCTGGCTGCATCACTGGCTAAAAAAGCCACGACATGGGCTACTTCAGAAGGTTCTCCCAGCCGTTTCATGGGTGTACGCCCAAGAATTTTGAGCCGCGCTTCATCACTGGTTAGCACAGCTTTGCTGGCCAATTCCGTTGCAATGGTCCCTGGGGCAACTGCATTGACGCGAATACCGTCGTCTGCCAATGCCAACGCCATTGCTCTAGTGAGTTGGTTAAGTCCACCTTTGCTAACGTTATAGGATGCAATTTCAGGAATCGCCAAGACGGCATTGACAGAACTCATGTGAACGATGGCGCCCCCCCCTTTTTGCTTCATCACACGCGCTACGGCCTGACCGATCAAAAATGCCCCTCTTAAGTTAACACGCAAGACCGCATCAAAATCTTCTTCAGTCACTTCTAAAAATGGAGCGGCCTTGAAAATGCCTGCATTGCTGACCAAAACATCCACCCGGCCATAGGTGGCTAGCACTTGACTGATCAGGGCGTCGACTTCCACTTTGCTACCGATATCACTGGCGATAAATAAAACGTCGTGGCCTTGCTGTTTCAATTGAGATTGAAGCGCTTCGCCTCGCTCTTTGTGAATATCAACAATGACAACATGCGCGCCTTCCTCCACAAATAGACGCGCACACGCTTCGCCAATACCTTGTGCACCGCCAGTGATCAGACAAACTTTACCTCGGAGACCATATGAAATTTTATGCATACTGATACCTTTGTTCATAATTACAGATGATAGAGTCAAAATGATTTGAAGCTTTGCACCTGAAGTCGAATAGCTTTTTTATCGACCTTGCCTAGGCCCGTTGTGAGCAATTGGCCTACCGCGTGAAAATATTTGGGAACATGAATAGCGCCTTTCTTAACCCGCACCATCTCGCTGAGCTCGCCCCACTCTGCAACTTGGCCAGCCCGCCAAACAACGACCGCGTGCACTGCCTCTCCCCACTTTTCATGAGGTGCTCCCACCACCGCAACAGCGGCTACCGCCGGGTGAGTGGCCAGCACATCTTCAATTTCTCGAGGATAGACATTGAAGCCACCCGTGATCACCATGTCCTTGGAGCGGTCGACAATGTACAGATACCCGTCGGCATCGCGTCTAGCAAGATCGCCTGAATAGAGCCAACCATGTCGAAACGCCACTGCGTTTTCATTTGGTTTGTGAATATATTCTTGCATCACCAGTGGCCCCCGAACGCATATTTCGCCCACCTCTCCGGTAGGCACTTCTTGGCCTTGCTCGTCAAGCAGGGCCAGTTGAATGCCAACCACTGGGGTACCACATGAACTCAAGCGGTGCGGATAGTGAACGGGATCATGTTCATGCTTGTGCAAGACTGTCATTGCCATGGGAGCTTCCGACTGGCCGTAGAGTTGCATGAAGATCGGACCCAGTTCTGCAATACCCTCCTGCAAGCGTGCAGGCGTGATAGAGGCGGCGCCATAGATCAAGGTTTCTAAACTGCTCAGGTCATGGTCTTTTCGTACCGGCGAGTCAAGCAAGACATAAATCATGGTGGGAACCATGAAGGTGCAGTTAACTCGGTGACTCTCTACCAGTGTGCAAAAGGTTTTGACATTGAAGCCAGGGTGCATGATGACCGTTCCCGAGCGCATGAGCACGGGTGGAATTAAGGCGCCGGCGGCGTGTGTGATGGGTGTCATCGCCAAAAAGCGTGGATTGTCAGGCCAATCAAAATCGGCCATTTGCATCATCACCATGGCCACCATCACCCGATGATTGTGCAATACGCCCTTGGGTTTGCCAGTGGTGCCCCCGGTGTATATCAAAACGCAATCATCAGCTTCTTGGCTGCGTGAAACCAGATTCTGTGGCGTGCAATCTGCCATGAGGTTGAACAAATCGGTTTGCTCGGCCCAAGGCCCAAACCCAAGAACAGTTAAAGGTCGGTCTATTGATTGAACAATCTTCAAGGCACGATCGCCAAAACTATGAGGCTCCACGATCAAAAATTGCACTTGCGCGTCTTCGACCTGATAAAGATGATCGTCAGGTGAAGACATAGGATTCATCCACACCACGCGCAAGCCCATGACATAGGCCGCCGCCGAAATAAGAAAGGCGTGCGGTCGATTGGTCGACAAGGTGGCAATGGTTTGACCGTGCTGCAGGCCCATGCTATCGAAGACCTGAATGATCTGACTGAGTTGACGCCCCATTTCACGGTAGGTGATGTGCAAGTCGCCCAACACAAAGGCATCCCGATCGCCACCCCGTTGAACGGCGGTGATGATCAGATCGCCCATGCTGCAGCCTTGATGGACTTGTGACTTCATGCCTTGTCTCCTCTATGGTGGATCGCAGAGATAAAAAATGCCGCGAAATGCGGCATTTTTTTTGGATGCTTGAGTGAATTATTGGACAGCAACTGGCTTGCCAAAATCGACCCAATTCTTGCCGTCAAATTTCACCAATTGCATGGTTTGGAACAAGGCAAAATCAGTTGCTGATGTGCTAGCCAGTACGCCAGGCAAGGCCATCGGGACTTGAAAGTCCTTGATGCTGGCGGCTTGTTTCATGACGTTCTCGCGGGTCAGGTTGTCACCCGCCTGCTTAAGCACCTGTACCATCATCTGAGCCACTGCATAGCCGTAGGTGGCATTGCCATCGTCTGCACTGACTTCAGGCGCGTATTTTTTGATCAATGCTTTGAAGTCCTTCATCGTTGGGTCGTTGTCCCAGCGAGCATCTGCACCTTCTTTGATGTAGTTCATTGAAATCAAGCCCACAGAGACATCCAGCCCTGCTGGCTTTAAGACGCTACCCACCGAAGCAGAGACTTGGTTCAGGTAGTGGGTGGGTTTCCATCCCACTTCACTGACCTTGCGAATGGCCTGCGCTGCAAACTTGGGTGTAGTGATGTTGAAGAAGGTGTCGGCACCCGAGCCCTTGAGCGTGACGATTTGAGAGTCGATGGTTGGATCTGTCACTTCATAGGTAGCTTGGGAAACAATCATGCTTGCAGCTTTAGCGCCCAAGCCTTCTTTGAAGCCGTTGAAGTAGTCCTTGCCGTAGTCGTCATTTTGCATCAGTACCGCAATTTTGGCATTCGGCTTGTTGGCCAGAATATGCTGTGCATACAGCTTGCCTTCGGAGTGGTAATTGGGGTTGAAACCAATGGTCCAAGGATTGTTTTTCGGATCGTTCCACTTCGATGCGCCCGTGGCCAAGAACATGTGCGGCACTTTCTTGGTATTCATGTACTTGTGAATTGCGGTATTGGATGGTGTGCCCAAGGTGCCCAGGGTCAACAAGACTTCATCTTGCTCAACCAGCCGACGAATCATCTCCACCGTTTTGGGCGGGCTGTAGCCATCGTCAAGGCTGATGAAGTTGATCTTGCGGCCGTTGACGCCACCTTGTTCGTTGAGTTGTTTGAAGTAAGCAGCCTGCACTTTGCCAATCGTGCCATATGCCGAAGCTGGGCCGCTGTAAGGCATGGTTTGACCAATTTTAATTTCAGTGTCGCTGGCACCAGGATCGTATTTTTTTTGCGCGGCGGCCGGTAAGGCAAAGCCAATGAGGGAAATGCACAGAGCAGTTAGGGCAAATTGTCTCTTTTTCATGGTGGTCCTTGGTTGAGAGAAAGGGTTGAAAATCAAGAGCGAGTTGGGCGAAACTTCTCGCCTAACAAACGGAGGGCACCCGCAATACCAGTGGGCATGGTGTACATAAACAGGATTAACATGGTTCCATAGATGGCCCAAGGGGCGGCTTTGGAAATCTGGTCAGCGATGTTGGGAATGAACTGGATGAATATCGCGCCATACAATGCACCAGGCAAAGAAGTTACACCGCCAATCACCATGCCAACCAGCAATGTGATCGACAGAAAAACGGTGAAACTGTCGGGTGCTACAAAGGCCACCAAAATAGCGCTCAATGCACCCGCCACGCCTGTAAACATGGCGCTCACACCGAAAGCCAAACTTTTGTACAGGGGTGTGTTGATGCCCATAGAGGCAGCAGCAATCGGTTGGTCGCGGATGGCAATCAGAGCACGGCCGACTCGACCGCGAATGAGGTTCCAACCAATGACGAACATCACCACGGTGACTGCCAAGGTAAAGAAATAAAGCCAACGGTCTGAGTTGAGTTTCAACCCAAACAAGGTCTGCCAAGGCGGGTCAGGTTTCATGATCACAATACCTTGCACGCCACCCGTCAGAAACTCTAGATGTTTAAACTTGAGCAACTGCGGTAAAGCAACAGCCAGAGCAAACGTGGCAAGGGCCAAGTAGTGCCCCTCTAGTCGCAAGGCGGGTAGGCCAAACAAAAATCCAACCACCAGACAGACGAAGGCAGCAATCGGTATAGTCATCCAATAGGGGATGTCCATTTTGTCCATCAGGATGGCACTGGTGTAGGCCCCGATGGCCAAAAAGGCACCATGTCCCAAAGAGATTTGGCCACTGTAACCAATCAGGATATTCATTCCCACCAACGCAATGGCATAGCTCAAGACCATGGAAGCTTGAAAGACATGGTAGTTGGAGATGAAAAAGGGCAAGACGCAGGCTGCGATCATGCCCAACACGATTCGAAGCCATGGGATCGAATTTTCGGTAGATGGTAGATTGGAAGACATCTAATTCAGACCCTTGAAACAATCACTTTACCGAACAGGCCAGCAGGTTTGATAGTGAGCACAACAATGATCAATACCAAAGCGACCGACAACTTGAGTTCTGTGCCGATGACGTAGGCACCTAGAATATTTTCCAGAATGCCAACGATAAACCCGCCCAACACCGCGCCCCCAGGACTGTCAATGCCCCCCACCAATGCCGCAGCAAAGGCATAAAGCAAAATTCCCGACATCATGTTGGGTTCAAGAAACACCACTGGCGCAATCATCATGCCCGCAACAGACCCAATGGCGGCTGCAAGCCCCCAGCCCAAGGCCAACATCCAACCGACGCGGATACCCACCAAGCGGCTAGAGTCTGGATTTTGCGCTGCTGCGCGCATGGCCAGCCCCAGCGGGGTGAACTTGAAAAAGCCATAGAGCAAAAACAGAAGCACCATGGTGACTCCAATGGAGCCCAGTTCGTGAGATGAAATGAAATACAAACCAAACGGTGGCTCTTTGGGAAAAGGCGATGGAAAAGCTTTGATGGTGTAAGTGAAGATCCAACCCGCAATGCTGTTCAGGATGACCAAAAGGCCAATGAAGACCACCACGATGTTAAGCACCGGCGCATTTTCAACGGGACGAATGATGATGCGCTGAATCAAAACCCCCAAGCTAAATGACAGCAGAATGGTGCAAACGAAAGCCAGCCAGTAGGAGACGCCTGCGTTGATCAAGGTCCACGCCATGTAGGTCGCAAACATGGCAATTTCGCCTTGCGCAAAATTGATGTGGTGTGTCGATTGGTAAATCATCACGAGCGCCAAGGCAAGGCTGGCGTAAACCCCGCCTGTGGCAATGCCAGCAACAACTTGGTGAATGAAGGTTTCCATGTTGGTGTTCTCAGTGGCCGAGGTAAGAGCGACGAACAGCTTCGTCTTGTTTCAGATCTTTCGAAAGACCCGACAAAACCAGTTTGCCGGTTTCCAAAAGGTAGGCGTAATTTGCCAAATCGAGTGCCATGGCAGCGTTTTGCTCTACCAATAAAATGGTCACTTTGTCGGTTTGGTTGATGGTCTGCATGATGTCAAAAATCTCTCGCACAATAAGTGGTGCTAAGCCAAACGAGGGCTCGTCGAGTAGCAGCAATCTAGGGCGCAACATGAGGGCCCTTGCAATGGCCAGCATTTGTTGCTCACCACCGGAAAGTGTGCCCGCTTGTTGATTGCGCCGTTCTTTCAACCGAGGAAAGTAGGTGTACATCTTTTCCTGGTCCAAAGCCACTTCGTGTTTGTCTTTGCGGGTGTAGCTG
>CAIODE010000019.1 GCA_903856875.1 uncultured Burkholderiales bacterium | reverse complement strand
TTAGAGTGCGATCCCCAAGCGCACGTCCTTGCCTTGGAGGTAGATCCTGTGCGCTGTGAACGGATTCAGCAGAAACTAGACCGACTCAAGGTGCGCGCTGAAATCATCGCGGCCGATGCAGCCGACACGGCCGATTGGTGGGATGGGCAAAGCTTTGACGGTATTTTGTTGGACGCGCCTTGTACGGCTTCGGGCATAGGCCGGCGCCACCCAGATGTGCGCTGGTTGCGCCGCGAGACCGATGTGCCGCAATTGGCCGCCATACAAGCCAAGCTCTTAAAGGCGCTGTGGCCTTTGATCAAGCCTGGCGGCAGATTGCTTTTTTGTACCTGTTCGGTTTTCAAGGCCGAGGGCGAAACTCAAATCCAAACGTTTGTTCAGCACAACACTGATGCCCTGATCTTGCCCTCTCCAGGCCATTTAACACCCTCAAGTGCCACTTCTGACACCAGTCTCCGCGACAATGTCATGGGTGAACATGACGGTTTTTACTACGCACTGCTGGAAAAGCTTTCAACTTAAGTTGAATGGCATGGGACGCACAAGTCTTTGGCTTCGTGTGCTTTGTATTGGCGTGTTTTTTGGGGCCGCTTTTGTTTTGCCCGCGCATGCCCAAAGTTCTGCCAACTCCCAGGTCGAGGTCACTGAATTGCGACTCGAGCGAGCGGAAGGTGCATTGCTGCTTCAAAGTACCCTGCGCTTAGACCTTAGCAGCACAGTGGAAGATGCCTTGCAAAAAGGCATGCCCATTTATTTTGTGACCGAAGCCGAGCTCATGCGAGATCGTTGGTATTGGTATGACAAAAAAATTGGCGTGATTGCACGGCATTACCGCTTGGCTTACCAACCACTTACCCGAATGTGGCGTTTGAATGTCTCGCGCGATGCCATTGGCGCGGTCGGATTGGCCAGCAGCTTGTCGCAAACATTTGAAACCTTGCCTGAAGCATTGGCAGCCATTCGCAGAACAGTCAATTGGAAATTGGCCGATGTCGCTGACCTCGACAGTGACAACAAATACACCTTGATTTTTAAATTCCGTTTGGATGTGTCGCAATTGCCTAGGCCTTTCCAAATGATGGTGGGCAGCCAATCAGAATGGAATTTGGCCACGCAAAAAACCCTGCGTTTATTTTCTGATTTAGGACGTTGACGCCCTCCGTCAACGCATGACATCCCTATGAGTCAGAACCTACAAGATCGAATTGCCACTGGCACACAAGCCTCCAAAACGGTCAGGTGGGTGGTGGGCATTGGCGTCAGTATTTTGCTGGCCATCGGCTTGGGACTCTTGGTACTTTTAACTCAGGCAACCAGCAACAGAGCCCTCTACGATCGCAATTACGAACGCCTTTACTTGGTCAACACCATTGTGGCGGCGCTCTTGTTGTTGGGGCTGGTCTGGGGCTTAACCCGTTTGATCATTCGTTTGCGCCAGGGTCAATTTGGCTCCCGCTTGTTGGTGAAGTTGGCGGCCATTTTTGCACTTGTGGGCTTGGTGCCTGGTGTGTTGATTTATGTGGTGTCTTATCAGTTCGTGTCGCGTTCGATTGAGAGCTGGTTTGATGTGAAGGTGGAGGGCGCCTTGGTGGCTGGCTTGAACTTGGGCCGCGCCACCCTCGACACACTGTCGGGCGACCTGGCCAAACAATCTCGCGTGGCGGCTCAGCAGTTGGTCGATGTGCAAGAAGCCAGCGCAGCACTCACCCTAGACCGGGTGCGCACACAAATGGACACCAACGACGCTGTGCTTTGGTCTCTTGATGGCCGATTGATTGCCACTGCGGGTCAATCTCGCTTTGCCATCCGTCCCGAAAGGCCCACAGCAGCGCAATTCAAGCAAGTGCGCAACAAACTCAGCGTCGAAATTGTGGAGGGGCTGGACGAAGCCGTTGGCGCGCCAACCGGACGCATCAAGGTGCTGACGTTGGTGCCTCAAAACAGCCTCCTCTTGCGCGAGGACCCTTGGGTTTTGCAAATCTCGCAAGAGCTACCCGCTACCTTGGTGGCCAACGCTTTGGATGTGCAACTGGCCAACCGCGAGTATCAAGAGCGAGCATTGGCCCGCGATGGCTTGCGCAAAATGTACATTGGAACACTCACCTTGAGCCTCATCATGGCGGTGTTGGCTGCTGTTTTATTGGCCGTGTTGTTGGGCAATCAGTTGGCCCGCCCCTTGTTGTTGCTGGCGCACGGTATGCGGCAAGTGGCTTCGGGTGACTTAAGTCCCAAATACACACTGCAAGGCAATGACGAATTGGGTGGCTTGACCCGCTCATTTGCAGACATGACCCAGCAGCTCTCCGATGCACGAAGCGCCGTAGAGCGCAGTTTGATGCAACTCGGTGCGGCCAGGGAAAACCTGCAAACCATCTTGGACAACCTGACGGCAGGCGTCATTGTGTTGAATGCCCGTGGCGTCATTCAGTCGTCCAACCCTGGCGCTACCCGCATCTTGAAAGTGCCATTGGCCGCCCACACCAAGGCCTCGTTTTTGAGTTTGCCCAATTTGCAAAATTTTGCGTCCGGTGTTCAGGAGCAGTTTGAATTGCTTTCGGCTGACAAAGACCGCCATGAACTCGATCATTGGCAAAAGTCATTTGAAATTCACGCTTCTGGGCAAGGCTTAGAAGCAAGCTCCGTCACCTTGGTAGCGCGCGGCGCCATTCTGCCCGACGGCATGCGCCTCTTGGTGTTTGACGATATTTCTGAAATTGTGTCCGCCCAACGTTCGCAGGCTTGGGGCGAGGTGGCACGCCGGCTGGCGCATGAGATTAAGAACCCCCTTACACCCATTCAGTTGTCTGCTGAGCGTTTGGAGCGAAAGCTCGATGGCAAATTGGAAGAGGCCGATCAGACCATCTTGTCCAAATCGGTCAAGACCATCGTGGAGCAAGTGGCGGCCATGAAGCGCCTGGTCAATGAGTTCCGGGATTACGCCCGCCTGCCCTCGGCAGAACTCAAGCCCCTGGACTTGAACCAATTGATCATGGATGTGATGGCGCTCTATGCGCCAGAGCCTTTAGACAGAGCCTTCCGTGCCCAGGTGTTGACAGACCTTGACCCTCATTTGCCGCTGATTGAGGGCGACGCCCAGCAGCTGCGCCAGGTGGTTCACAACTTGGTCCAAAATGCTCAGGATGCCAGCGACCCTCAGTCTCATGTGATGTTGGTCACCCACTGGAGCCCGGCTCGCAAGCGCGTCAAGTTAACGGTGCTAGACAATGGCCCTGGTTTTGCGCCCAATATCTTGCAGCGGGCGTTTGAGCCCTATGTGACGACCAAGACCAAAGGCACCGGATTGGGGCTGGCGGTTGTGAAGAAAATTGCAGACGAACACGGCGCCCGTTTGGACATTGCCAATCGAGTTGAAGATGGGGTGGTCAAAGGGGCCCAAGTGTCGTTATCATTCAGTGTCGAGAAATTAACGCAGGTTTAAACCCAGCCGGCGTTTTTCGAATGACTTAAAGTGTTCAATTTAAATGGCACAGTCGATGCAAATTAGAGGCAACTAAGAGCAACATGGCAAACATTTTGGTGGTGGATGAC
>CAIODE010000018.1 GCA_903856875.1 uncultured Burkholderiales bacterium | reverse complement strand
TTCAAAGCCTGCGACAGCTACACGCTGGGCGAAGAGGCCATGGCGAAAGTGCAATGTCCCACCCTCTTTGTGCTGGGTCAACACGACCAAATGACCCCGCCCAAAGCCGCCCAAAGCCTGATCGGCAAAGCGCAACAAGGCCAGGTCGTTCACCTCCAAGCGGGCCACTCCCTGATGACCGAAGCGCCTGATGCTGTGCTGCATGCACTGGTGAAATTCCTCACACCATGACCGCCCCCGACATCCGTACGCTGATCACCCCGCCCATGTCGCCCGAGCTGGCAAAAACCATCGCCCGTGATTTGGATTTGCGTGCCTTACCGGCTGATTTTTTGGCCAACCCCTATCCCGTCTACGCGGCATTGCGCGAACATGAGCCCATCAAACGCATGCCCGATGGTTCTTACTTTTTAACCCGACATGAAGACTTGGTATCGGTCTACAGAGATGCCGCCACATTCAGCTCCGACAAGCGCGTTGAGTTTGCGCCAAAGTACAACCACGAGCCCTTTAACCAAGCGCCCTATGCGCTGCCTGGACATGAGGCACCACTGTACGAACACCACACCAACAGCTTGGTGTTCAACGATGCCCCTAGGCACACTCGGGTTCGCAAACTCATCATGGGCGCACTCACCAGGCGCGCCATCGATGCCATGGAAACTGGCTTGATTCAGTTGGTAGACAGCCTTTTGGATCGGTTAGAAGATCAACAACATGGCGATTTGATCGAGGATTTTGCTTCTGCCATTCCAGTAGAAGTCATTGGCAACTTGCTCAATGTGCCGCATGCTGATCGAAACCCATTGAGGGGGTGGTCGTTGGCGATCTTAGGCGCCTTGGAACCTCGGCTCACCTCAGCCCAAGAAGAGCTCGGTCATCGCAGCGTGCAGGAGTTTCTCAGCTATTTGCGCGATTTGGTTGCCGAAAGGCGCAAACATCCAGGCAACCCAGAACAAGACGTGCTTACACGCTTAATTCAAGGCGAACTGATCAACGGCGCCCACCCAGCATCCACAGAAAGTTTAAGTGAAGTTGAGCTTCTTCAAAACTGTATATTTTTGCTGAATGCGGGTCACGAAACCACCACCAATTTAATTGGCAATGCCTTGATTAGCCTGATCGAAAATCCGATGCAACAAGCTATCTTGAAGTCTGACCTGTCGGCTGCAAAAAACAGCCAGCAAGCAGAATTGGCAACACATGTTCTGAATGTTGCGGTCGATGAGTTTTTGCGATTTGAAGCGTCTAATCAACTGAGCAATCGACGCGCTGTGAAAGCAACTCAAATAGGCGGACTTCATTTACCTGAGGGTGCATTGGTCACTTTGTGCATTGGTGCCGCCAATCGAGACCCTTTTCAATTCAACGCACCCGAATCACTTGATCTTAGGCGAACGCCAAACAAGCACCTGTCATTTGGCTTTGGTGTTCATCAATGTGCAGGACTCAGTTTGGCTAGACTTGAAGGGCGAGTAGCCATCGGTCGATTTTTAAATCGGTTTCCAAATTATCATCTGAGTGAGCCACCCACTCGGGGCGGCAGGGCTCGGTTTAGAGGCTTTTTAAAAGCCCCCTTCATCACAAACTAACCCCATGCCTTCTCAATCCACAGGCGCCAACATGTGGACAGGCAAGATCAAGTTTTAATCACATCGGCCAGCTTCAGGCTGGTCAACTGGGTTTTCTGCCAAAGCAACTCGGTGGCCTCTGAGGGATGCAAACAAAGTTTTTGCACCAAAGGCTCAAGCAAGGTATTTTCCATCTCAACCAACAACACCCACGCACTTTCAATGTTGCTGTTGGGTTGCTCCAAGCGCCCCACCCACTTTAGTTCTTGCAAAGTATCCAAGGAAATCTGTGCGTGGCGCTGTTCAATATGAAGTTCATCGGCCAACTGCGACATGCGAAGACCTTGAGGCGAGCTTGATCGTGCAAGCGACAAGCACCGCAAGATTTCCAAGGCCAACCTGAATGACCAGCCTGGACCATCTGCTTGTCGTTTGGCCTGTCGGCCAATTTCTGGCAAGCTGGCAGTGACCACAGCACCTAGCAACACCACCACCCACATCACATAGATCCAGACCAATAAAATTGGCACGGCAGAAAACGCGCCGTAAATGGCAGAGTAAGTGGGCATTTGCGCCAAATAAACTGCCAACACTTTCTTGGCCAACTCCAAACCCAAGGCTACCGCCACGCCACCAATCAACGCGTGCCGCCAATCCACACGTGTGTTTGGCAAGTAGTAGTACAAGCCAGTGACGCAGGCCACCAGCAAACAAAATTCAACCAGGTCCAATAAAGTTCGGACGGAAACAGGCAACCAATCACCCAAGCCAGAAAGATAGCCCGTGAACAAATAGGATGAGATCGCCAAACTGCCCCCTACCAAAAGCGGCCCTAGCGTGAGGCCAGCCCAGTAGATGAGGACGCGTTGGGCCCATGGGCGTTGTCGGCTGACTCGCCAAATTTGACCCAGCGTTCGGTCAATCGTGACCAGCAAGGCCAAAGAGGCCACCACAACTGCGACCAAACCCACCAAGCCCAGCCGGCTGGCCTTTCGTGAAAACTGGGTCAAAGACCCCAAGACCTGACGGGAAATGCTTTCCGGTACCAAGCTTTCAATGAGCCAGCGTTGTAACTGGTCTTGAACTTGGGAAAAGATGGGGAACGCCGTAAAAATGGCCAAACCCAGCGTAAACAGGGGTACCAAGGCTAAAACTGTTGTGAAAGTCAGGGAACTGGCTGTCGTTCCTAGTCGAACTTCACGGAAACGACGCCAAAGCGTGCGCAACATTTGGCGCCATGGGAACTGCAACATTTCGCTCAAAGTGGCGCTAAGGGATTCAATCGGGTTCATGACCGGTATGATGCCATCGCCATGAACGACTCTTCACCCAACACCCCTTTTTTGACCTCAAAGACCATTGAAATAACGCGATGGATTGCCGTTGGCAGTCTTTTAGCGCTTATTTTGGTCGGACTACTTTGGGAATTGTGGCTGGCACCTTTGCGAGAAGGTGGCTCTTGGTGGGCCATTAAAGTACTTCCCCTTTGCTGGCCATTGGCCGGTTTGTTGAAAAATCGCATGTACACCTACCGATGGGTCAGCCTGATGATTTGGCTTTATTTCACCGAAGGCGTGGTTCGCGCTTGGAGCGACAAAGGCTGGTCAGCCGGCCTCGCACTGACCGAAACCATTTTGTGTGTGATTTTGTTTGCGGCTTGCGCCTTGCATGTGCGCTGGCGCTTTCAAATGGCGCGCGAAAGCCTTAACCTAGACAGCTCTCAAGAACCAAAACCTTCAGACTGAAATTCAAATATGAGTGCTTTGTTAGAAAACTTGCGCCGAATCTGCGGTGATGCAAACGTACTGACCCACGATGATCCTCAAACAGATCTCAGTGCATGGGAACGTGATTGGCGCAAGCGCTCACATGGCAGGGCCTTGGCCGTCGTCAGGCCAGCCAATGTGCAAGAAGTCGCTGCCGTTGTGAAGGCCTGTGCCAACACCTTTACCAGCATTGTTCCCCAAGGTGGCAACACCGGTTTGGTCGTTGGCTCTGTGCCAGATGAATCTGGACAACAAGTGGTTCTAAGCTTGCAAAGAATGAACAACATCCGCGCGCTTGACCCCGCCAACCTCACGGTTGTAGCCGAGGCTGGCTGCATTTTGCAAAGTGTTCAAGAGCATGTTGAAAAAGCGGGTTACCTTTTTCCATTGAGTTTGGCAGCCGAAGGCAGTTGCACCCTCGGTGGCAATTTGGGTACCAACGCTGGCGGCACACAGGTGGTTCGCTTTGGCAACACGCGCGAGCTGTGCTTAGGCTTAGAAGTGGTCACGGCCAAAGGCGAAATTTGGCATGGCTTGTCGGGTCTTCGCAAAGACAATACCGGCTACGATTTGCGCAACCTCATGATTGGCAGTGAAGGCACATTGGGCGTCATCACAGCAGCTTGCATGAAAATCTATCCTCAGCCCGTAGCCCAACTCACGGCTTGGGCTGCCGTTCCAAGCATGGAAGCTGCTGTGTCTTTATTGGGTTTGGCGCATGAGCGACTCAGCGCGGGCCTTACTGGTTTTGAAGTGATGGGGCAATTTGCACTGAGTTTGGTCGACAAACATCACCCACACCTCAGAGTGCCATTTTTCAAAGAAACCCCTTGGTGCGTTTTGCTGGAAAACTCTGACTCCGAGTCTGAAGCACATGCCCGCGTAGGCTTTGAGGCTTTGATGGAAGCAGCCATGGAAAATGGCTGGGTCACAGATGCGGTGGTCGCTGAAAGTTTGGCGCAGGCCAAGAGTCTTTGGCAAATTCGGGAAACCATTCCCTTGGCTCAAGTCGATGAAGGCTTGAACATCAAGCATGACATCAGCGTACCCGTCTCGCTCATTCCACAATTTGTGGCTGAAACCGATGCATTGCTCCAAGCCAAAATACCCGGCATTCGCTTGGTTAATTTTGGGCATTTGGGTGATGGCAATTTGCATTACAACGTGCAAGCACCACAGGGGGCAGATGGGCCCGCCTTTTTACGCGACCACGAAGACGAAGTAAATACTTGGGTGTTTGACAAAGTCCAAGCTTTTAATGGCTCGATCAGTGCCGAACACGGCATCGGTAGTCTCAAAGCCGACAAACTCACACACCACAAAGATCCCACAGCCTTGGCCATGATGAAAGCCATCAAACAGGCCTTGGACCCTCAGAACATCATGAACCCTGGCAGAGTGATTAAAATTTAGGCCTCAAGCCAAATTGCCATCGAAGCCTTCGAACAACTCATTTTGAACCGCCTATGACTACACGCCCCATTCGCTCACAGTACGAAGATTTCATGCGCCATGTGAACCAACATGGTGTCTTCAAAGCCGACCGAACTGGGACAGGCACCGCCAGCGTGTTTGGCCATCAAATGCGTTTCGATTTGAACGAAGGTTTTCCGCTGGTCACCACCAAAAAAGTACACCTGCGCTCCATCATTCAAGAACTCTTGTGGTTCCTGACAGGTTCTAGCAACAACAACTGGTTGCGCGAGCGGGGGGTCACTATTTGGGATGAGTGGGCGCGCGAAGATGGTGACCTTGGCCCAGTGTATGGCGTGCAATGGCGCAGTTGGCCCAAACCCGATGGCGGCCACATTGATCAAATTGAAGACGTCATTCGCACCCTCAAAACCAACCCCGATTCACGCCGCATCATTGTCAGTGCTTGGAACGTGGCCGAGCTTTCCAAAATGGCGCTGATGCCTTGCCATGCGTTCTTTCAGTTTTATGTGGCACCGCCCTTGGTAGAAGGTGGCAAAGGCAAACTCAGTTGCCAGTTGTATCAAAGAAGCGCCGACATTTTCTTGGGGGTGCCCTTCAACATTGCCAGCTACGCTTTGCTCACCCACATGATGGCCCAGCAATGCAATTTGGATGTGGGCGATTTTATTTGGACCGGTGGTGATTGCCATATTTACAGCAATCACAAAGAGCAGGTCGCCTTGCAACTTAGCCGCGCACCCTATCCCTACCCTACTTTGAACATCAAGCGCAAACCTGCATCCATATTTGAATATGAATTCGAAGATTTTGAGGTGCTGGACTATGAGTGCCACGCAGCCATCAAAGCGCCCGTAGCTGTTTAATGAAGTTAAAACTCATCTATGCGAAGGCTGCCAATGGCGTGATTGGCCTGAACAATCTAATGCCTTGGCACCTGCCTGAAGACTTGGCACATTTCAAGCGCACCACGCTGGGTTGCCCAGTGCTCATGGGCCGAAAAACTTGGGACTCTATTCCTGCCAAATTCAGGCCACTACCAGGCCGCGCCAATTTGGTTCTCACTCGACAAAAAAACTGGCATGCAGAGGGTGCACATGTGGTGCATTCTTTGGAAGAAGGTCTCACTTTGGCACTGGCGCATTGCCCAGACGGCAAAGACTTGTGGGTCATGGGCGGCGCAGACATTTACGCGCAAGCAGCACCCATCGCCGACGAAGCGGTGGTTACAGAAATAGATCAAAATTTTGATGGCGATGCCTACGCTCCCAAGCTGGGTGAGCCATGGCAAGAAACATCTCGTGAATCCCACACAGCTGTGTCTGGTTTGAAATTCAGTTTTGTGACGTACCAACGGACTGTTTGAAACTCGATAGGTGCTCATGAAAATTGCTACTTGGAATGTCAACTCTCTTACAGTGCGGTTGCCTCAGGTCATTGACTGGTTAAAGGCTCAAGAGGCACTAGGTGCCGAACAAGCCATCGATGTGCTTGCTTTGCAAGAACTCAAAATGACCGACGACAAGTTCCCGCTTACAGCTTTCAATGAAGCGGGTTACCACGCGCAATGGTTGGGTCAAAAAACCTACAACGGCGTAGCACTCATTTCGCGCAGCGAAGGCACGCAGGTCGTCAAAAACATTCCTGGATTTGAAGACGACATGTCTCGCGTCATCACAGCCACTTTCGGCGATGTGCGTGTGATCGGTGGCTACTTTCCAAATGGCCAAGCCCCAGACAGTGACAAGTTTGTTTACAAAATGCGGTGGCTAACGGCATTGCACCAGTGGGTGAAACAAGAGATGTCAGCCCACCCCAAGCTGGCACTGATGGGCGACTACAACATCACCTTTGATGACTTAGACGTTTGGGACCCTGTGGGCTTGGCTGGCACCATTCACTGCACACCCGAAGAGCGCGAGCATCTGAACGAACTGATCCAATTGGGTTTGCACGACAGTTTCAGATTGTTTGCGCAACCCGAAAAAAGCTTCAGTTGGTGGGACTACCGCGACTTTGGTTTCAAGCGAAACCGCGGTATGCGCATCGATCACATTTTGATCACCGATGCACTGAAAGCTTCTGCCACAGGCTGCGTGATCGACAAAGTGCCTCGCAAAAACGAGCGGCCCAGCGATCACACGCCAGTGGTACTCACGCTGAGTTAAGCCTTGTGGGCCGCCATGGCCTTGCTTAACTCCAAACTGCCTTGGCCTGAACCCGAGCCAGGAACCAATTCACCTTGCCGATCTTTGACTTCTGCCATGGCCGCCAACAACTGCTCTGGTGTGTCATCTGACACACCCAGATAAACGCCTTGGGTGAGCGTGATGTTGGCCACTTCAAAGCTGCCCGCACCGGCACACATGATGGTTCTGTTTGGCGCATCTTCACAAGCCATGACCAGCATGGCTGGCACAACAGCTTGTGGCTCTAGGGCTTTCAAAACAGCTTCAGGCATCAAACCTTCGGTCATGCGCGTTGCCGCAGTGGGCGCCAAAGAATTGACACGAATATTGTATTTTTCGCCCTCAATAGAGAGCGTTTGCATGATGCCTGCCAAAGCCATTTTGGCGGCGCCATAGTTGGCTTGGCCAAAGTTGCCGTAAAGGCCACTTGAAGACGTGGTCATGACAATGCGGCCATAGTTTTGAGCCTGCATGATGGGCCAAACTGCTTTGCTGCAATGAACAGCGCCCATCACATGAACTTCCATGACCAAGCGAAAGTCTGCAATTTCCATTTTGGAAAAGCTCTTGTCGCGCAAAATGCCAGCGTTGTTCACCAAGATGTCAACTCGGCCCCATTTGTCCATGGCTTGCTTGACCATAGCCTGCACGGCTTCGTAATCGGTCACAGAAGCGCCATTGGCGATCGCCTCTCCACCCGCCTTGATGATTTCGTCGACAACCGCTTGGGCAGCACTGACCGAACCGCCCTCACCGTGTACATTGCCGCCTAGGTCATTCACCAGCACTTTAGCGCCGCGCTTGGCCAGCGCCAGCGCGTGTTGTTTGCCCAATCCGCCACCTGCACCTGTGACAATGGCGACACGTCCTTGAAAATCGATGCTCATTTGGTTTCCTCAATCTGATAGCCTTGCAATGTTACTCAATTTAAGTCCCTATGGAAATCACCTCTCACATCGTTGACACTCCACCGCGTGATGCCGCCACCGTTTTGATGCTGCGCGAGGGCTCGTCTGGCTTGGAAGTTTTGTTGCTCAAACGCCATACCGACTCCAAGGACTTGGGCGGAGCCTTTGTTTTTCCGGGAGGAAAGCGAGATGAGGCTGATGCCAGTCCTAGCGCATTGGGTAGCTTGGACCAACAAATTTCAGAGTTACATGCGCAACTCGGCGAGCCAGACATTGCGCCTGAACATGCTGCAAGTTTATTTGTAGCCGCTTTGCGTGAAGTAGAGGAAGAGTGCGGCTTGCAATTAACGTGCGCTGACTTGCGACCTTGGTCGCGTTGGATCACACCGCGCATGCCCTCCGTGATGTCAAAACGTTTTGACACCCGCTTCTTTTTGGCAAGAGCACCCGCCTTACAAACTGCTGTTCAGGACAATCACGAAACCACTGAGGTCTTGTGGACAACACCCAGACAAGCGCTGGTGCAATATTGGGCGGGTGAAATTCTGTTGGCGCCGCCGCAAATTATGAGCTTGTCCCACTTAAGCCTGTTTCAAACGGTTGAACAAGCACTCTCTGATGCAGCGCAACGCACACCCCCAGTCATTCAACCTGAACCATTTGATGTAGAAGGTATGCGGGTCATTTGCTACCCAGGTGACTCGCGCCATCCAATCAGTCAAAGAGCACTTCCCGGGCCCACAAGACTGCACTTCAGAAACAAGCGCTTTGAGCCAGAAGGCGGTTTGGCCGCCTTCCTTCTAGGCAAGTTGTAAAGCATGTCAGCACATCGCTTTTTGTCCATGGAGAAAGCCATTGGGTATCTGGGAGATGCATACAGCGCTCACCATCTGTTGGGCACGCTCAATACCACGCTGCTCACTGACGACCCTGTCATTGCCAACGCAATTCAAAATCGGAACTTCGAAGTGTTGCAAAAAATATGGCATCAACTGAAGGGCTTTGCGCCCGTGTTTTGCCAAGACGAACTGGTGGCTGAAATTGCACGCACTGAAGGCTTGTGCAAACAAATTAATTCAAACCAAGAACAAGCCACGGCACTCTCTGCCAGTGAACTTTTACAAGCTAGTTTGCAAGCGCTTCAACTTGAGGCTGCCGCTCAAATTTTGCAAGAGGCTGCGACAACCAAGCCTCCAACACCTTAGGGTCTTGCACCAGCCTCAGCGTGTCAAATGCTTGCTGTGCCTCAGGGTAATGCCGACGCAAATAATTGAGCCATTGTTTCAAGCGCCCAGAACGATGGCGCGGCGCCACATGCAAACTCATGCGCTTCCAAAAAACACTGAGCAAGGGCCACAACTGTTGCCAAGAAAATTTCTGTGGCATGTCTGCCAATGACATGCCTTGCGCCTGAGCATCGTGAAATTTAATTTCCAATGCAAGCCCAGGATTGTTCACCATGCCGCGGCCAATCATGATGTCATTGCAGCCAGTGACTTCACGGCAACGAAGGGCGTCGGCCACAGTCCAAATTTCCCCATTGGCCACCATCGGTAATTTCACACTCCGACGAAGGTCGGCAATGCGATCCCAATAAGCAGGCGGTCGGTAGCCATGCGCCTTGGTGCGGGCGTGTACCACCAACTGATCTGCGCCAGCTGCTTCAATGGCTTGGGCGCAATCTTCTGCACGCAAATCGTCGTTAAAACCCAAACGCATTTTGGCGGATACAGGCACATTGCTTGGCACAGCACGGCGCACAGCAGACACAATTTGACCAATCAATTCAGGCTCATCAAGAAGCACCGCACCCCCTCGATGACGATTGACCGTTTTGGCAGGACAACCAAAGTTCAAATCAATGCCAGCAGGATTCAGCTTGGCCAAGCGCGCTGCATTGGCTGCCAAAATTTCGGGATCGGAGCCTAACAATTGCGTCCTAACTGGCACTCCCGCATGCGTTTTACTTTCATTCAATAACTCTGGCACCACCCGGTAGAAAGCTCTTTTTGGAAGCACCGCATCGGTCACTCGAATAAATTCAGACACACACAAATCAATGCCGCCCGCACGAGTGAGCGTGTCACGCAGGCTGTGGTCCAACAGCCCTTCCATGGGGGCCAGCAAAATTTTCATCTAAGCCAATGTTTTAAGCCAAGGAACGCTTCATTCGAACTTCTTCCACTTTGACAGTACCAATAGGCACAGTGCGCGCCGTATTCATTTCACGCTTGAAGCCTGCCAGTTCATGAAAACGCACGGTGCGTTCGTTTAGCAAAGGAACCCAAATGGTCACATCGGTGCAATCTTCTTCAAGCAAACCTTCGCGAGCAGCATCCCACAAAGCCAAGCCAACACCTTCGCCCAATCGATCGGGGTCAGCATAAATAGCCCAAATTTCACCCATGGTGTTTTTTGATTTGGGGTCGCGAGAGCGGTCATAGCCTACAAAACCCACAACGCTGTCACCTTCCAGTGCCACCAACACTTGGGGCTCACCATATTCAATGGCCTCTTTCCAGTAAGACACGCGCTTGGCCATGGGGGTAGCATCCCAATGCGCTTCGGGCACTTGGCCCGCATAAGCTGCGCGGCTG
This sequence comes from uncultured Burkholderiales bacterium, assembly GCA_903856875.1. Classification (GTDB taxonomy): domain Bacteria; phylum Pseudomonadota; class Gammaproteobacteria; order Burkholderiales; family Burkholderiaceae_C; genus Limnohabitans_A. The sequence continues at coordinate 741 of CAIODE010000018.1, read as the reverse complement.
GCAAGCAGGTGTAATTGCGCCACATCAGCGGCTTCTTTCTTGGTCGCAAATCGAACTTCAAAATCGGACATATCGGTCAATGTTAGAGTCTCAAAACCCTAGATTGTCGCCTGAACTTGGAAACTTCTGACTTTTATGCTGAATCAGGCCCTAAAAAGCTTTCCTTTTGGGTATCTTTTAAACATGTTTTTCGACTCTTTTTTAACTCACATTTCAAAGCTTTCACAAAGCACAGAAAGTTTTGTGAGCTTGGGTGTCAAAATGTTGGCGTCCAATCGAACTGCACTGACACACCTCAAAACGCAGTGGCGCTGTCTTGCTTTGCAGGGCCAATGACCATGTCCGCCTTGGATCTGGTTTACCTAGACGATCACCTGGTGGTTCTGAATAAACCCTCGGGTTTGTTGAGTGTGCCAGGCCGCGGCGAAGACAAACAAGACTGCCTCATTGTCAGAGCACAAAGTGAATGGCACGATGCGCTCACCGTGCACCGCTTGGACATGGCCACTTCGGGCTTGGTGGTGATTGCCAGAGGCCCTCAAGTGCAACGCAGTTTGAGTCAAGCCTTTGCACAGAGAGAGGTTCACAAAACATATGAAGCCGTCGTAGATGGTATTTTGCAAAGTGCCAAGGACAGCAGTACCGATGCGTGGCAAGACATTCAAATGCCCTTGCTGATCGATTGGCCCAACCGCCCCAAAAGCAAAATAGATTGGGAACATGGCAAACCCAGCCACACAC
>CAIODE010000017.1 GCA_903856875.1 uncultured Burkholderiales bacterium | reverse complement strand
CTCCCAGCCCTTGGGCGACATGATGGGCATGACCGTCTCAGGCGACATCATGAGCATGGCCTCCGGAGGAATGCCATCCGAGCTGTTCATGGAATCTTTGTAGGGTACTAAATCTGCGTATCGGGCTACACGTTGGAACACTGTATCGTCAATTGGATTGTGTTTTGTCATGGTTAGTTTTACATCAATGAATTTCAAGTTTTATTTGCCATGCCTAGGCGCTCGATCGTTGCTTTTTCAGCATTGAAGGTCTCTCGGGCGTATTTTGTGTAAGCGGCAGTGTCCAAATAAATGACGGGTTGGTCATATTTTTGAAGAGACGCAATCACATTTGGGTCGTCCAGCGTAGCTTTGAATGCGTTTTGCAAAGTCTTGACCACTACAGGGTCCATGCCTTTGGGTCCGCACACTCCAAAAGGAGAATCAGAAACAGTTTCGTAGCCCAACTCTTCTAGCGTTTGCACATTCGGCCAACGTTTTGTACGTTTGCTTCCATAAGTGGCCAGAAGTCTAAGTCTTCCCTCATCAACATGGGGGGCCCAACCCGTTGAGTCACTGTGTCCCATGATGTGACCGCCTAACAAGGATTGCATTCCTTCAGCTACACCTTTGAAAGGGATGTGCTGCAATTTGATGCCAGCTTTGAAAGCAAACTCTTCCATCACAAGGTGAGGGCTGGTTCCCGTCCCGGGCGTTCCATAACTGAATTTTTCTGGATTTAACTTGGCATATGCGACCAAGTCCTTGACGGTTTTAATGGGCGAGTCTGCTCGCACTACCAAGCCAAACGTATACCCCGTGAGACATGCAATCCAAGTAAAGTCTTTCAGGGCATCAAACTGAACCTTTTGCATGTGAGGAATGCGAAGAACGCTAATCGGCAATTGCGCCAAGGTGTAGCCATCTGGTTTGGCGTTAACAAGTTCTACAGCACCCAATGTGCCACCTGCACCAGGCTTGTTTTCCACGATGACGGTTTGTCCAAGCGCCTTTGTAGCGCTTTCGGCAAAGGCACGCATCACAATGTCTGTCGTTCCTCCGGCTGTCCACGGACAGATATATCGAATGGTTCGGGCTGGAAAACTTTGTGCACGAGCTGTTGGCGTGCTCAACATTGGCAGGATCGCGGAGGCAGTCAGTGCAACCGTTGAACCTAGGACTTGTCTGCGTTTCGTCATCAAAAGTCTCCTAAAGCTGAATGGGCTATTTAAATGTCTTACTGGAATTTGTTGCAATACTAAATTTGTTTTTAAATTCTAGGTGCCCAGCTACTTTACTTGAGCTGGTCGGCAACTTTGTCAATGCCCGCCTTGACGCAGGCTTCGTCCTTGTCGCCGCTAGGTGCGCCTGACGCTCCAATTGCACCAATGGTATCGTCGCCCACTTTTATTGGCAGTGCGCCCTGATTGGCAATGACGTTGTTCAGATGGATCAATGCGAATGTGGGATCGGCCTTCAGGCGCGCCACCAAATCACCTGATGGAATGCGAAACGTACGCGAAGAGTAGGCTTTGCGCATGCTGTTTTCGATGGTGTGCGGCCCGGTGTTGTCGCCGCGCACTTGCGCAATGATTTCGCCATTGCGCCCAACAACAGTGACAGATATGTTAATGCCATTGGCTCTGCAGGTTTCCAAAGCCGTCTGCGCCATGGTGATAGCCATCGAAGCGGACAAATCTTTGTGCTGCAGCAGTTGCGCGCTGGCCGATGAAATCATCAAAGTAAAGCCGCAGAGAACGGTGCTGAGTTTTGCGAACTTGAGCAGGCTGGATCGAATGGCAAATTTCATGGGTGCACTCCTTGGGTGGCGTTTTACTGCGAGATGCAGAGAAATCAGTATAGGGTGATAAGTATTTGGGTCAAGCGTGACATAAGTAAGATCGCAGTGTGAGCGCTCAAACAAAGGGTTTACTCCGATGGAGTATCGCCAGATGAACTGTTAATTTCGCAAAAGTACTAAGCTGTCAAACATTACAAATATCAAACGGAAACGTTTGCTAAAAAGGAGCACGACAATGCGAAAAATTTTATGGGCTGGCATGGCTGCAATAGGCATTGCAGTATCGAGCATGTTTACACCGGTTTTGGTGCAGGCGCAGCAAGTGAGCGCAGTCGCCATTGACGACGACGATATTGGCGGTGTGGTCACCGGTCCGAAGGGGCCGGAGGCTGGCGTTTGGGTGATTGCGGAAACGCGCGATCTGCCAGTGCGTTTCATCCGCATCGTTGTCACCGACGATAAGGGGCGCTACGTCATTCCCGACCTGCCCAAGGCCAATTACAACGTCTGGGTGCGCGGTTACGGTCTTGTAGATTCACCCAAGGTCAAGAGTGTTCCCGGCAAGCAGCTCAACCTGAAAGCCGTGCTCGCGCCGAATGAAAAATCAGCTGCAAAGTATTATCCTGCGCAGTATTGGTACTCGATGATGAAAATCCCCGAGGCCAGCGTGTTCGGCAGCAAGGAAGCACCAGAGAACTTCAAGCTCACAGACTATCTCAATCTGATGAAGAACAATGGTTGTGTTGGCTGCCATCAGTTGGGGCAGCTTTCGACCCGCACGATTCCAAAGTTCCACCTCGAGGGCAAGTCGCACAAGGACGCGTGGATCCGCCGTATTCAGTCCGGACAGGCTGGGGAGAACATGGTTCTCCAAGCTGCCGGACAGATGGGTGGTCTGCCGTTCAATTATCTCGCCGACTGGACCGAGCGTGTCGCCAAAGGCGAGTTGCCTCATACCAAGCCAGTGCGGCCGCAGGGCCTAGAGCGCAACATCGTGGTCACGCTTCGCGACTGGCACAACGACAAGCAGTACCTGCATGACTTGATCGCCAGCGACCGGCGCTATCCAACGGTCAACGCCTACGGCCCGGTCTATGGGCAATGTGAGCATGCCTGCGACGACATGCCAATTCTCGACCCGATCAAGAATGTTGCGACGAATTTCGTACTTCCAACAACACCCGATATGCCACTTGCTCTGGGCCCCGGAAACGCTGGCTCAATTAAGATTCTTCAGCCCTCGGCTTATTGGGGTGAAGAAAACATTTGGAACAGCAGGGCCAACAACCACAACTCGATGTTCGACCGCCAAGGCCGCATCTGGCTCGCAGCAACGGGCCACAAGCCGGACAATCCCGACTTCTGCAAAAAAGGCTCAAACCATCCGTCGGCCGTCGAGTTTCCGCTCAACAGCACCAACCGCCGCGTGACGATGTACGATCCGAAGACCAAAAAGTACACGGCCTATCAGACCTGCTTTGGCTCGCATCACCTGCAGTTCGGCTACGACGCCAATGAGACGGTCTGGGCAAGTACCGGCGGTGGTGGCGGTAATGTCGGCTGGATCAACACCAAGATGCTTGACGAAACCGGTGACATCGAGAAGTCACAGGGCTGGACAGCACTGGTGATGGACACCAACGGCAACGGCCAACGTGACGAGTACACCGAACCCGGCAAGCCGCAGGAGCCTGGCAAGGACATGCGTATTGGTCCCACTTTCTATGCGGTGATGCCAAGCCCAACTGATGGTTCGATATGGGGTGCAATTCGTGGCAATCCGGGCTCGGTCGTGCGCATTGATCCAACGAAGAATCCGCACAAGTCGCTGGCCGAGCAGTACAACGTCCCGCTGCCCGGCTTTGGCCCACGCGGCGGAGATATTGACAAGCAAGGCCGTGTCTGGCTTTCACTCGCCAGCGGTCACATGGGGGTGTTCGACCGCCGCTTGTGCAAAGGCCCGCTCAACGGCCCCAAGGCAACTGGCGACCACTGCCCCGAAGGTTGGGCATTCCACCAGTATCCTGGCCCGGGCTTCAAGGGCATTGGCGAGAACAGTGCCGAGGCGAGCTATTACTCGTGGGTCGATCAGCACAACACCTTCGG
>CAIODE010000016.1 GCA_903856875.1 uncultured Burkholderiales bacterium | reverse complement strand
GGTGGCTGAGTTTGACAAACATTTGCACGATGAGTTGGATTTGGTTCGAGAGGCAGCCAACGGTGCGCAGTTGCGTCGCAACATGCAGAGTTTGAACTTGGTTTTAATTCCAGAGATGTATTGGGATTACTGCCACCCTGAAGTCATCGTCATGGAACGCATGAAGGGCTTACCCATCAGTCAAGTGGACGCATTGCGCGCCGCGGGCGTGGACATCCCGCAACTGGCCAAAGATGGCGTGACGCTCTTTTTCACGCAAGTGTTTCGCGATGGTTTTTTTCATGCTGACATGCACCCTGGCAATATCCAGGTCAGCATTGAGCCAGAAACTTTGGGCCGTTACATCTCTCTCGACTTTGGCATTGTGGGCACCCTCACTGAATACGACAAAGAGTATTTGGCGCAAAATTTCAGCGCTTTCTTCAGGCGAGATTACAAACGCGTGGCCGAGCTGCACATTGAGTCGGGTTGGGTTCCCATCCATACCCGTGTGGACGAATTAGAGTCAGCCATCCGTTCAGTCTGTGAGCCTTACTTTGATCGGCCGCTGAAGGAAATATCCTTGGGCATGGTGCTCTTGCGATTGTTCCAAACATCACGCCGCTTCAATGTGGAAGTTCAACCGCAGTTGGTGTTGCTGCAAAAAACCTTGCTCAATATTGAGGGACTGGGTCGCCAGTTAGACCCTGAGCTCGATTTATGGAACACCGCCAAGCCATTTTTAGAGCAGTGGATGATTGACCAGGTGGGTCCTAAAAGATTCTTTCAGCAGTTGCGTGAGCAAGCGCCTCAATACGCCAAAATCCTACCTCAGTTGCCGCGCTTGATGCATGACTACTTAAAACACTCATCGGGCAGTTCGCAAGATCGAAATCAACTCAATGCCTTGTTGGCAGAGCAACAGCGAACCAACAGGTTGCTACAAGCCATTGTCTATGTGGTCATCGGGTTTGTATCAACCCTCATCGTGCTGCAAGCATTCGAAAGATTTCAGCAAATCTAAGGAGTATTCTTGTGTTATTGACATTGGTCATCGCCTATTTACTCGTCACCATTGCCATTGGTTTGGTGGCTGCCAAACGCGTCAAAAGCTCAGCAGACTTTGCCATTGCAGGCAGGCATTTGCCGCTGGCCATGATTGTGACCACCACCTTTGCCACATGGTTTGGCTCGGAAACTGTCTTGGGTATTCCTGCCAAATTTGTTAACAGTGGTTTGAATGGCGTGGTGGAAGATCCGTTTGGTGCTGGCAGCTGTTTGATTTTGGTGGGTTTGTTTTTTGCGGGCAAGTTGTACCGAATGAATTTGCTCACCATCAGCGACTATTACCGTGAGCGTTACGGCCGCTCTGTTGAGTTCATTTGCTCCATCATCATCATGGTGAGCTATTTGGGTTGGGTGTCAGCCCAAGTCACAGCGCTGGGCCTGGTGTTTAACCTGCTGTCTGATGGCGTCATTAGCATGCCATTGGGAATGACCATTGGTGTGGTTTCGGTGCTGGCCTACACGTTGTTTGGCGGCATGTGGTCAGTGGCCATCACTGACTTCATGCAAATGATTATTTTGGTTGTAGGCTTGGCAACGCTGGCGGTGTTTGCCGGCAACCAAGCGGGTGGTGCAGACAAAGTACTGGCCTTGGCCGTCAGCCAAGACCTGTTCAAGTTTTTACCTGAGCCGAACATGAAAGACATTTTGTTTTTCGTGGCAGCCGCCATCACCATCATGTTTGGCTCCATTCCTCAGCAAGACGTTTTTCAGCGTGTGATGTCTGCCAACAGTTTGAATGCCGCCACCAAGGGCCCCATCATTGGCGGTATTTGCTACCTCTTTTTTGCTTTTGTGCCCATGTTTTTGGTTGTCAGCGCTTTGATCATCATGCCTGAACAGGCAGCTCAACTCATTCAAGAAGACCCGCAAAAGGTTCTACCCACATTGGTCATGACCCAAATGCCATTTGTCATGCAGGTGCTTTTTTTTGGTGCTTTGTTATCGGCCATCAAATCGTGTGCGTCTGCCACTTTGCTGGCGCCAAGCGTCACATTCACTGAAAACATTTGGCGACAGTTTTTCCCGCATCAAGGTGACAAACAGTCCTTGCTGGCCATGCGAGTCACAGTCTTGGTGTTCAGTGGCTTGGTTTTGCTCTATGCCATTCAAATGCAGGGCAGTTCCATTTATGAAATGGTTTCTGGTGCATACCAAGTCACCTTGGTCGGGGCTTTCATCCCATTGCTGTTCGGGCTTTATTGGGCAAAAGCCACCACCCAAGGCGCTATTTTTTCAATCGCATTCGGACTGCTGACATGGCTTTTCTGCCTCATGACCCCCGTGGGTGAAGAATTTCCAGCCCAGTTGGCAGGTTTTTTGGCCAGCTTGGCGGGCATGCTCATTGGCTCCTTAGCCCCTCAAGCACTGAAAAACAAGCATGGCGCGCACCATGTTTTGCAAGGGACCCACCTATAATTGAAGGTTTTGTGATTGCCAAGCGAGAACCTTCAACATGCCCATCTACGCCTACAAGTGTGATTCCTGTGGCCATGCCAAGGATGTTTTGCAAAAAATGTCAGATGACCCCCTGACAAAATGCCCTTCCTGTGGTTCGCCATCTTTCAATAAACAACTGACAGCCGCTGGTTTCCAGCTCAAGGGCTCAGGTTGGTATGCCACTGATTTCAAAGGTGG
>CAIODE010000015.1 GCA_903856875.1 uncultured Burkholderiales bacterium | reverse complement strand
GAAGCGGGCGGCTCCGACAACTCTGTGTTTGTTCGGGCTCCTTTGGGATTTGCAGCCACCGCTTCTTTGAACCTCAACAGCTGGGGCTACAACACCGTGCCACAGACGGGTTTTAAAGGCCGCAAAGGATTTCAGCCACGCGGCAAAGTGATGGGCGGCAGCTCTTCCATCAATGCCATGGTTTACACCCGCGGCAATGCGCGTGACTACGACAGCTGGGCGGCTTTGGGCAACCCTGGTTGGTCCTATCAAGACGTCTTGCCGTACTTTAAAAAATCAGAAAACAACGAGTGCTTTGGCGCAACAGATTACCGGGGAGTGGGCGGTCCATTGAACGTGAGTTTTCTGCGCAGCCCCAGCCCCTTGAACCAATTGTTCATCAAAGCTTGCAACGAGCAGGGCATTCCCAGCAACCCCGATTACAACGGCGCGCAGCAATTTGGTGTGTCGCCTGGTCAGGTGACGCAAAAGGGCGGTGAGCGTTGGAACGCCGCCAGAGCTTATGTTGACCCTCACCGCCATCAAAGCAATTTGAATGTCATCTCGCAAGCGCATGCCACGCAAATCATGTTTGAGGGCAAGCGTGCTGTGGGCATCAAATACAGGGTGAATGGGGTTCACCATGAGGCGCGTGCGCGCAAAGAAGTGATTGTGTCGGGTGGTGCTTTTGGTTCGCCGCAGTTGCTCATGTTGTCGGGGGTTGGCCCCGCTTTGCATTTGAGCGACATGGGAATTCCGCTGTTGCATGAATTGCCGGGCGTGGGGCAAAACTTGCAAGACCACATCACCACAGTGCTGATTTACAAGACTCAAAAAATCAATGACGCCATGGGCTTTTCATTGAAGGGCACCTGGAACATGCTGAAGGCCATGCTGGAGTGGCGTAGCCAACGAACAGGTTGGATCACATCCAACGTGTCTGAAACACAGGGCTTTGTATCTACCGAAAGCAACAAGGATTACCCCAATATTCAGTTGGCCCTTTGCACCGGTATTGTGGATGATCACGCGCGCAAAATGCATGCAGGCCATGGGTACACCTTGCACGTCACCTTGATGCGCCCTCAAAGCAGGGGCAGCGTAACCCTGGCCAGCCGCAACCCCACCGATGCCCCCCTCATTGATCCGGCATTCTTCAAACATCCGTCTGACATGCAGACTCTGGTGGCAGGTACCCAATTGGGTTTGGGTGTGATGCAGTCGCCCGCGCTTTCCTCTCACCGAGGTGACATGATTCATGCGGTGGACGCACACGATCCGGCGCACATCGAAAGCTTCCTGCGTGACCACTCTGACACCGAATACCACCCTGTGGGTACTTGCAAAATGGGGCCGGCCAATGATCCCATGGCCGTGGTCGATGCTGAACTTCGAGTTCATGGTCTGCAAAATTTGCGAGTCATCGATGCATCCATCATGCCGAATTTGGTGTCAGGCAATACCAATGCCCCCACCATCATGATTGCCGAAAAAGGCGTTGATTTAATTCGAGGGGCTAGGCATTAAGCGCCACAAAACAAGGCTGCAAAGACTTGAAACAACAGCCAGCGCCCAAAAGCCGGCACCATAGGTGCCAAAGAGTGTGGACAAGGCGCCAAAGAGGGGGGGACCAAGCACCACGCCCAAAAACGTGAATGTCAGCGTGCCGCCCGTGGCCACACTGGCTTTGCCCTCTGGTGCTTGCCTTGCCACTTCCGCCAAATAAACGCCGTTCCACCCAATGGCCGATGCGCCAAATAGCAACAACAGCGTCCAAACACCATAGACGGGAAGGCTTGGCAACAGAAGGGGGGTTGCCGCTGCGCAAAGGGCCATGCTGGTTGCTAAAACGGCCAGTGTTTTTTGCGGGCTTAAAAAATGATCCGCCACATAGCCCCAAGCAATGCGGCCCACAATGCCACCTGCTTGTGTAATGGACAGCAACAAGCCAGCTGCCACCAGGCCATAAGTTAAATCATCGTGCAAGTAGGTGACCAAGTAAGTGGTGAGGGACACTTGCACCATGGAAAACATCAAAGAACAACCTGCCATGGTGGCCAGAGCGCGGTGTGATAACACCATGCGAATAGGGGCCAGCAATGTCGATAATTTCAACTGCAAGCCTGGTTGCCGTTGATTGTCCATTTCTTCTCGAAGTGCTTGTGCAAAAAAGGCACTCATTAAGCACACGACAGCAACGCTGACTAAACTGAACTGCCAGCCAACTGCAAGCATCAGTGAAGGAACGATGGCACCCGCCAACATAGAGCCAAGTGGCACACCCGTTTGTTTGATTGAAAACACCAGAGACATTTGATGAGGCGGTGTTGTTCGCGCCAAAATTTGAGAGCTGGAGGGTGTGATGGGGCCATATCCCAAGCCAATGAAAAAAGCTCCCAAGGCAGTGGCGGGTAACCAAGGCACGGCGCAAAGGCAAAGGCCTGTTGCACACAAGACCAGTCCCAATTGACTGACTCGAATAGGCCCAAAGCGTGTGACGCTGGTGCCAGAAGTCAGACTGGAAAACATGGCCCCAGCGTAGGTGATAGCGACATAAATACCCACCAAGGCGGGCGATACCGCTAAATCTTTGGCTGCAACAGGTGCCATGACGGGAAGCGTTAACAAGGCCATGGAGACCATGGCCTGAATGAACAAGGTCGCTATCAGTGGAAGCCAATTACCCATGAAGCATTAGGAAATATTGAACACTTTGAGTGCATTGCCACCACGAATGGCTGCGCAGGTTTGAGCAGGCAATTGAGCGGTGTTGGCAAAGGCCCCTTTGGTATCGTGAACCTGATGCGGCCAGTCAGTGCCAAACATCACGTGCTCTTCACCCACCACCGAGATGAGGTACTGAAGGGCCCCTAAGTTGTAGGTGATGGTGTCGTAGTAAATGTGCCTTAGATAATCGGTGGGCTTGCGTTTCATTTGACGACGCGATGGAATTTCTACTTCATCACCCTTTTCAAACCTTCCGATCAAGTAAGGCAGAGTGCCACCGCCGTGCGATGCAATGATTTTCAAATTTGGGTATTGATCAAAGAAGCCTTCAAAGATCATTCGCGTGATGGCCAAGGTGGTGTCAAACATGAAGCCCACAGACCAACTCAAATCAAATTTGGTCATGTCCATGAGGTCCACGCCCGGTGGGTCAGTTGGGTGGACCAAAACAGGTAAGCCACGCTTGTCTATCTCTGCCCAAATGGGGGCAAATAGGGGGTCGGTTAAGCTGCGACCAGAAATGTTGGCCAGTACCATGACGCCACTTGCGCCATTGCGGCAAGTTCGATCGAGCTCTTCGATCGCGCGTGCAGGGTACTCCCATGGCAATGAGGTGAACCATCGAATGCGGTCGGGGTAAGTGCTTTGAGCTTGCGCCATGGTGTCATTGGATTCGCGAGCTGCTCTGCAACTGATTTCCTCTGTGCCCCAATAAACGTTAGGGCATGTGAGCGAAACGATGGAAATGTCAATGCCGGCACCATCCATGTGCTTGACGCGCAGGTCGTAATCAAAATGTCCCTTTTGAGGAATCACTACGGGGGTATTGCCTCTAAAGACCTCTTGCTGACCATCTGGCCTTGTTTGAATGTTGTACTGACCCCCTTCAGCTTTGAGAAGCTCAAGCCATTTGGGAGTGAACATGTGGGTATGAACATCAATCACAGGCATAGAAGAGGGCTCCTAATGGTTTAAATAGAGGGCTGACATCACGAAAACCCCAATGGGCTTGTAACTCGATTATGAGCGACACTTGATGTGGGTCAGGTGAAATTAGTTCAACAGCAATGGGAAATCGCATGAAAAGAAATCTTTTGAAGTTAGTGATTTTGAGCGCCAGCTTAGGCCTGTCCGGCTTGTGCACTTCAGCGTTGGCACAAGACAAGCCAACCGTGAAGGTCTTGGTGGGCTTTCCGCCAGGTGGCTCAGTCGATGTGGTGGCCAGGTTGTTGGCAGAAAAACTTCGGGTCAGCTTGGACCAAAATGTCATTGTCGAAAACAAGCCAGGCGCGGCTGGTCGCAGTGCATTGGGTGAGTTAAAGCGAGCCAACCCCGATGGCAACACGCTGGCTTTGGTGCCCTCGGGTGGCCTTGTGATCATGCCTTGGCTCTACAAAAATTTGGGCTATGACCCTGTGAAAGATTTCACGGCCATTGCGCGTGTCACCACATTTGATTTTGCTGTCACAACAGGACCAGGCTCCCCCGCAACGGACATCAAAGCTTTGATGGCTTGGCTCAAAGCCAACCCAAGCAAAGCCAATTACGCAACTTCGGGTGCTGGCACCGTGCCGCACTTTGCGGGACAGTTGTTGGCCCAAGAAACCAGCACCCCCATGACGCATGTCGCCTACAAAGGCGGTGCGCCTGCTGCTCAGGATTTGATTGGCGGTCAAATTCCAGTCATGATCGATACGGCTTCTGAAACCCTAGAGCATCACAAAACTGGCAAGCTGAAAATTGTGGCTGTCACAGGCGAGACTCGCTCTGCTGCTCTGCCTGAAGTGCCAACCTTGAAAGAGATCGGGGTGAATGTGGTGGCCGATGCTTACTTTGGAGTCTATGGGCCTGCCAATATGAGCGCTGATCGTGTGCAAAAAATCAGTGAAGCGGTGGCTCAGGCTTTGAACAGTCCAGACATGCAAGCCCGTATCAGGGGTTTTGGCTTGGTTCCTAACTATGCCAACGCATCGGCACTGGCCGCGTCTCAAATCGTCCACCTCAAGCGTTGGGAAACGCCCATCAAGGCCTCTGGCTATACCGCTGAACAGTAAGGCGCTGATGCAAGGCAAAGCTTGCCTTGAGTTTTCATGACAAACGGGAGTTAAACTCCCGTTTGTTTTTTGATCACTAGGATTTATTCATGGATTTGCTTCAAGCCCTCAATTGGCGTTACGCCACCAAAAAAATGGACCCCACCAAGTCCGTCCCAGAAGCCAAAGTTCAGCGCATCTTGGAAGCCATTCGCATGACGGCCACCTCCAGTGGTTTGCAGCCCTATGAAATCATTGTCGTCACGAACAAAGAAGTTCGCGCCAAAATACAGATTGCCGCTAGCAATCAGGCTCAAATCACAGAAGGCTCACACCTCTTGGTATTTGCCGCATGGAACGATTACACAGCCGACCGCATCAACCTGATGTTTGACTACAACAACGAAGTGCGTGGCTTTGTGAACGAAGGTGCCGAAGCCTATCGTCAAATGTTGTTGAAGAACTATCCGGCAAAAGGGCCTGAAGTTAATTTTCAGCATTCTGCCAAACAGTCCTACATTGCTTTGGGCACTGCCTTGATTGCAGCGGCTGAGCAAGAAGTGGACGCCACACCCATGGAAGGTTTTAAACCTGCTGAGGTCGATGAAATTTTAGGCTTGGCTTCACGCGGACTTCGCAGTACGGTCTTGTTGCCATTGGGCTATCGCGAAGCCGACAAAGATTGGTTGGTCAACATGAAAAAAGTGCGCCGCACCAACGACAAGTTCATCACCGAAGTGAAGTGATTCGCATCTGAATGAAAAGGCTTTGCAGAATGTTGCAGGGCCTTTTTTTTATGCAACGTGCACACTGATTTTGGCGGCATCAGCGCGTGCACGCTCTAAAGCTTTATCGCCTTTGGCCAAAGCCACCGCCATACGGCGATAAGGACGCGTGGTGGGCTTGCCAAAAATCCGAACATCAACGCCAGGTTCTAGCAAGGCTTCCAATACGCCAGAGTAGCTTGGGTTTTTACCTTCACGGTCGGCAAGCACCACGGCACTGGCACCTTCAACAGCTTCAATGAGCGGAATGGGCAAGCCCAAAATGGCGCGTGCATGCAAATCAAATTCACTGAGGTTTTGACTGATGAGGGTGACCATGCCAGTGTCGTGTGGGCGAGGGCTGAGTTCACTGAAAATGACCTCTGTGGCTGTGACGAAAAATTCAACACCAAACAAGCCAGCACCGCCTAAATCGGCGGTGACTTTTTCGGCCATGTCTTGCGCGGCTTTTAAATAATCAGGCGCCATGGCCTGGGGCTGCCAGCTGTATTGGTAGTCGCCCCGTTCTTGCACGTGGCCAATGGGTGGACAGAACAAAGTGGGGCCAATGCGTTGGCGAATGGTAAGAAGAGTGATTTCAAATTCAAAGTGAATGAACTCTTCCACTATGACTTTTTTGCGGTCGCCACGCATGCCTGCGCAGGCGTAATCCCAACTGGCTTGAACGTCTGCTTCTGTCTTGGCCACGCTTTGGCCTTTTCCAGAAGAACTCATGACCGGCTTGATGACCACCGGAAAGCCAATGGCCTTGGCCTGAGCCATCAGTTCACCGCTAGATTCTGCGTAATTGAACTTGGCGGTGCGAACACCCAAGCCGACCGCCACATCGCGAATGCGATCGCGGTTCATGGTGAGGTTGGCGGCGCGTGAGCTAGGAATGACCTCGAAACCTTCTTTTTCAACATCGAGCAAAACCTCGGTGCGAATGGCTTCAATTTCTGGAACGATGAGGTCGGGTTGGTGTTTGGCAATGGCCGCGCGCAAAGGTTCTTCATCGAGCATGCTGAAAATTTCACATTCATCGGCCACTTGCATGGCGGGTGCCCCCGCGTAGCTGTCACAGGCGATGACATAACAGCCCAGCCTCTTTGCGCTGATGACGAATTCTTTGCCAAGTTCTCCGGAGCCTAAAAGCAGGATTTTTTTCATGATGGTTCAGCGGGTTACTTTTTCTCAGGTGAGGAATTTTCCTCATTCTACGATGTGAGTACCAAGGCACTATTTTTTCAAATCATTTAATTTTGATTGAGTATTTACCCTCTTTGAGTCTAGATGAATTGCAATCATTTTGTCATTGGAAATTCATTTGACGGAGTTTCTAAAACGTATAAGAAATGGAATGAGACATGACTTTTAAATCTATAGAAATACAACGAACAAAAAAATGGCAGCAATTGAGGCCGCAAACTGTGCTGCTCACCTTGGCTGCTGCTGCTGGGCTAGTGGCATGTGGATCAAGTGAAATGGTCTTTGGGCCGCCCTCCATTCCGGCTGCAAAGACTGCCATTGTTGCGCCTGAGCTCACAACATCTTGCCCTATTTTGGCTTCATCGATTGACTCGTTTGTCACGAAAGGCAGTGGCCCTGCTTTCAACGGTGCCGTATTTGGTGCCGTGGGTGCCTACAAATACATCTTGGCTGAAGCCACTGGCAAAGTGAATGCTGCCGACCCCTGTGCATCCACCATCGTTGACCTTAAAAATGCCGCCGATGGTGCCGGCATGGTGACCTATAAATTTGATGTGGTCATGCTCACGCCTGCCGATGCATCCAAGGGCAATGGCTCATTGCTTTACATTGTCAATAACCGAACCAATTCAAGTGCATTTGAAGGCTTGAACGATGGCTCTGGCAATGACCTCTTTGGCAACGTCGCACCTGTGATCCCAACCAGCGGTGTCGATGTTGTCACTGGCGTTGGCGCGGGCAAAGGCTATTTGATGAAGCAGGGCATGACGGTTGTCTTCTCTGGTTGGCAAGGTGATCGGCCTTCTTCATTGAGTGGTTCAACAGCTGCCATTAACAGCACTACAAAATGGTATGCGCCCGGCATGACGCTACCAGTGGCCAAAGACAATGGCGCCAAAATAACAGGTTCATCACAAGACGAATTCATCGCTGACAATGCAACAAGCAATTTGTTAGGCACCTACTATCCGCGCGTTGCCAACACGCCTGCCACCTTGACCATTCGCAGAACAGCCACTGATGCGCCGATTACGGTTGATGCCAGCATGTGGACTTACACCGCTGGAACAGGCGTAGCAGAAGGCGGCAATACAGGTGCTACAGGCTTTGGTTATGTGACCATTGATCGCGCCAAGGTGCGAGCCAATGCGACGTATGCTGCCGGACTAGATGCTGGCAGTGACAATGGCTCCATTTACCATTTCAATTACACCTCGACGGATCCAAAACCAATGGGTCTTGGATTCTTGGGTGTTCGCGATTTGATTTCTTTCTTGAAATACGAAAAAGCTGACCTGCAAGGCAATGCCAACCCTGTGGCTGGCAACATCACGACCGCCCTGGGCACAGGTATCTCCCAATCGGGACGTTACCTGCGTGATTTCTTGTGGCTAGGCTTTAACACCGACAAGCAATTGCGAACAGTGTTTGACGGCATGTTGCCACTGGTAGGCGGCTCTAGAAAAACTTACACCAACTACCGTTGGTCTAAGCCTGGTGACTATTCTCGTCAGCATGAAACTCATTACACACCTGGCGATCAATTCCCCTTTGCTTACAGCACGATCACAGATCCGCTGACTGGCAAGGTCGATGGTTTGATGAAAAAGTGTTCTGAGACCAACAACTGCCCGAAAGTCTTTCAATATGACAGTCCCATTGAATTTGGCGGAGCTCGCGCTTCCCTTGTAGGAACAGATGGTGCTGGTAAAGACATCGAGATTCCAAGCAATGTTCGACTGTTCTATGCAGCTGGCACATCGCACGGTCCCCAACAGCTTTCAGCCAACGCAAAATCTCAGCCAGATTACACAGTTGAGAGAGCAGTGGCGGCAACCGCAGTTTCTGCCTCTCCTGGTGCGCTGAATGCCAGTACGGCTCTGTACCGTGCATTGATGACCAATTTGGATGCTTGGGTGAAAGGTACTGCAACGCCCTTGGCGAGCAACTGGCCCAAAGTGTCAGACGGCACACTTAGCGTGCCCACCACAGATCCAAAAAGCTTGAGCGCCATTGATTTGCCCACCTTGGGATTGGCCTTCAGTGGGGTTTACAACACTTTGACAGTCAACGATGAAAGTGTCATTCCTTCCATTCCATCTAACAAAATGTACGTTGTGCTCCAACCTACGCAAGATGTTCAAGGCAATAGCAAAGCGGGTGTGAAAATGCCTGACAGTGCCGCGCCTTTGGCCAGTTTCGTGGGCTACAGCATCCGCAAATCTGGTTTTGTGGCGGGTGACCAAAACGGTTTGAGCAGCTCGCAATTGGCTTTTGCTTTAAACACAAGCGCCAAAAATAAGGCCGACACACGCAAGAGCGCGCAAGAACTGTATGGCACCAAAGCTGGCTACGTCAGCGCATGGAATGCGTCAGTTGACAAATTGGTGGCCGACAAGTTGATGTTGGCTGACGATGCCATTGACTACAAAAACCGAGGCTTGATGCAGTCTACCCAGCCAAATTTTGCCACTTTAGGCCAATAAGCAGTTTAAGCTTTTCTCTGAAGGCCACCCATTTGGGTGGCCTTTTTTTTGTTATCTGAGATAATCGCCAACATGTTAAAAGCGCACACACATCGATTCCTTGCAAGACTTGTTCTTGTTTGGTTTGCGCTTTTCATTGGTGTGGCCATTGCATCGCCCATTTTGAATCCGACCGAAACCCAGTTGGTGTGTTCCAGTGCAGGTGGCATGCAAATGGTGGCCTCAGGCGAAGAGGGTGTCGATGCCAAAGCAAGGACCAGCATGGACTGTCCTTTGTGTGCCCCAGTTGTCCTGCCTGTTGATTCTTGTTCTGTCGGTCTTGAGAAAGTCCGCCCTTTAGCGCATCTGTTGCATCCTGTCGCTGCAGCGCT
>CAIODE010000014.1 GCA_903856875.1 uncultured Burkholderiales bacterium | reverse complement strand
GAAGTTGGGGCCTTCACGGAAGCAGTCTACGGGGCAGACGTCCACACAGTCGGTGGATTTGCAGCGGCTACAGGATTCAGAAACAACGTGGGTCATGACAGTTTGCTAAGGCTAAAGCGTTGAGCGGGCGGAATTGCCCGAAAGATTGGCATTTTAAAGCAGTTAAGGTCGGGGTTTAATTCACCAACACTGCGCCTGAGGTCTTATGGCTGGCCGTATCGACCAAAATCAGGGCGCCCAACACGCGAGATCTGGCAAAAGGCAAGGCAATCAGGGGCTCTTGGAAGGCCAAAGTGACTTGACCCACGGCATTGGTGGGCAGTTCCGTGGCGTCTTCTTTGGCCAGGGTGTTGATGTTCAATCGGTGCACAATGCGCTGCACTTTGGCCTTCACCCAGCGGTGGCCATGCAAAGCCCAGTAAAGGCGGCCAGCCACCAAGGGTTCGTCGTCCATCCAGGCCACCGTGGCGTCAATTTGACTCTGGCCTTCTAAGCCAGAATCTGCCGCCACGATCCAATCGCCTCTTGACACATCCACTTCTCGGTCCAAAACCAAGCCTGCGCTTTGGCCCGTGATGTTGGTTTTTTCTTGACGCGTGGCTGATAAAACTTGCGATACCGTGGCAGTTTGACCGCTTGGGAAAACTTTCACGCTTTGGCCTTGGCGCAATGTGCCTGTAGCCACACGACCCCAGAACACACGTCGGCCTTGATGCGTCACGTTGGAGTCGTGAAACTTTTCGACCCACTGAACAGGAAAGCTCATGGCCACGTTGGCTTCTGCTGGCGTGCTTGGCAAACCTTCCAAAATTTGTAACAGACTAGGGCCTGAGTAGCCGCACCAGTCGGGTTGGCTGTCCACTACGTTCCAGCCTTTGAGGGCCGAAACTGGCACCCAAGCTTTAACTTTGATATCGGCCTCTTCTGCAAATTTGTTCAACGCAGTTTGAATGTTTTGATAAGCCAATGGGGCGTTTTCCACGGCATCGAGTTTGTTAATGGCAAAGACCACGGAGGGCACGCGTAACAGTTTCAAAAGTAAGCTGTGGCGGCGTGTTTGCGGCAACAAATTCAGGTTTGAATCTTTCCAATCGAGCTTGGTGGCATCGACCAACACCACGGCCGCATCGGCGCTTGAAGCCGCAGTGACCATGTTGCGTGTGTATTGCTCATGACCGGGCGCATCGCCAATGATGAACTTGCGCGCTTCGGTGTTGAAGTAGCGGTAGGCGACATCGATGGTGATGCCTTGTTCGCGCTCTGCCGACAAGCCGTCGGTGAGCAAAGCCAAATCGGTTTCGCCTTGTCGCTGCACGCCTGCCAAGTGGTCTTGCAACACGGCTTTGGTGTCGACCAAAAAACGGCCAATGAGGGTGCTCTTGCCGTCGTCTACTGAGCCGCAGGTGATGAATTTGAGGGCGTTGGTCATTAGAAATACCCGTCTTTTTTGCGTTTTTCCATGGAAGCTTCAGAGGTCTTGTCGTCCATGCGCGTGGCGCCGCGTTCACTCACATCGGCGGCCAATGTTTCAATCACAATCTCTTCAGGTGTGGTGGCGGTGCTATCTACAGGGCAAGTGCAAGTGATGTCGCCCACGGTGCGAAAGCGAACATCTCGCACTTGAAGGGTCTCGCCATCCTTGAGCGGTGTGAGTTCTGTGACCGGCACCAACAAACCGCGCCGATCAACCACTTCTCGTTTGTGGGTGTAGTAAATGGATGGCAGGGCAATGTTTTCGCGGGCAATGTATTGCCACACATCGAGCTCGGTCCAATTGGAAATGGGGAACACTCGGAAGTGCTCGCCTGGTTGCAATTTGGTGTTGAACAAAGACCACAGCTCGGGTCGTTGTGATTTGGGCTGCCATTGGCCAAAGCTGTCGCGATGGCTAAAGATGCGTTCTTTGGCACGGGCTTTTTCTTCATCACGGCGCGCGCCGCCAATTAGGGCATCGAACTTGAATTCTTCAATGGCTTCGAGCAGTGTGACCGACTGATGCACGTTTCGTGATTCACCAGGATGGGCCAAACGCACAGTACCGCGTTTCATGGAATTTTCTACACTTCGTACGATCAGTTCAGCACCTAATTCATTGGCGCGAAAATCTCGAAAGTCGGTCACTTCTTTGAAGTTGTGACCCGTGTCAATCATGAGCAAGGGGTAGGGAATGTGGCCGCCTTTGTGTGTGTCAACAAAGGCTTTTTCTGCGCACTTGAGCATAACCAATGAGTCTTTGCCGCCAGAAAAAAGCAAAGTAGGGTGCTCGAAGGCAGCTGCTACTTCGCGCAGGATGAAGATGGTTTCTTCTTCAAGCGCGTCAAGGTGTGCGTTGCTTAAATGATGGAGCAGTTCAGGTTCAGTGCGTGCGTTCATGATTGTCTTTAATTCTTTGCGTGCAAGCCGCACTCTTTGGCAGTTTCGTCTTCCCACCACCAGCGACCAGCACGAAACTCTTCGCCTAGACTGATGGCGCGCGTGCAAGGCGCACAGCCAATGCTTGGGAAAAACTGGTCGTGCAGAGGGTTGTAGTCCACCTGGTTATCTGCGATGTAGTGCCACACATCACCCCATGTCCAGTTGGCTAAAGGGTTAAGTTTGATTTGGTTTTTAGCAGCCTCGTCGGTACGGTCAATCAATGGCACTTCAGCCCGATTTCTCGATTGCTCACGTCGCAAACCAGTGACCCATGCCCTTTGGCCTTTTAAAGCTTCTGCCAAAGGCTGAAGCTTGCGCACTTGGCAGCAGGCTTTGCGCAGATCAAGGCTTTCGTACATGGCGTCTTGACCGTGCGATTTAACGAAAGCAATGACTTTTTCTGTGACGGGACGATAGACATTCACAGGCGCTTGAGAATGCGCTTGCGTGCGCTCGAGCAGTGCCAAAGTTTCGCGGTGCAGTGCACCTGTTTCCAAGACAAATATTGGAATGTTCAGGTCATTGTGGTTAATCAGGTGTGTGATGACGACGTCTTCGGCGCCCAAGCTTGAGGCCTGAGTGACGGGACTGAAATTAGCAACAGCTTGTTGGAGCAGTGCCAAGCTTTCTGCCACTTTCTCTGGGAATGTGGCGCTTGGCTTTGCATGCAATTGGATGGCATTGGGCTGATGTTTTGACCCGCCAATGCTGACTGTCGACACGCTCATGCGACCGTCTTTGCGAACAAGGGTTTTGTGTCGATTGCTGAACCTTGGTAGAAAGCTGGGAAGCGCTCGAACTGACGTTGGGCTGCGCTGGCATCTAAGCCATCGCGCAATACGGCCACATCAAAACCCGTCCGTGACATGGACACCAATTGGTCGATGAGTACATCGCCTGTTGCGCGAATTTCACCTTGGAAGCCAAGGCGACGGCGCAGTAAAAAAGCTTGGCTGTAAGCACGGCCATCGGTGAATTTTGGGAAGTGCAAATCGATGCGCTTGACACCCTCCAGTGACACCGCGCGCGGATCTGCGTCGTTGGCCATGCAAATGACGCCAGCGTCTGATGCTGAGGTGTTGTGCTCGTTGAAAGAAAGAATTTTCATATTAATTTCAAGGCAGTTCAAGCGATTGCAGGTTCAGAGTGACGGACAGAATTGGCAGCCGCTTTGAAGCTGTCTTGACCGACACGTCTCAAAGTTTCAATGAAATATTCTGCGCGGCCGTTTTGGTTTTTGCCTGTTGGTGCGCGAAGTTCAAGGTACTTGTTGATCACGGCTTCAATGACCTCGGGTACCTCGGCAGCTGAGAACGATGGGCCGACCACTTTGCCAGCCCCAGCTGTCCCTGACAGTGCAGAACCATCAGAGCCACCTAAAGTGACTTGGTACCATTCTTTGCCATCTTTGTCGACACCCAAAATGCCAATGTGGCCGCTATGGTGGTGGCCACACGAATTGATGCAGCCGCTGATGTGCAAGTCGATGGGGCCTAAGTCGTCGAGCTCATCCAAATCTTGGTAGCGTTCTGAAATGGCAGCTGCAACAGGAATGGCGCGTGCATTGGCCAAGGCGCAGTAATCGCCGCCGGGGCAAGCAATCATGTCGTTCAACAAGCCAATGTTGGGGTTGGCAAATCCCAAGGCCTTGGCCTCTTGCCACAAGTCGAACAGGTGAGATTCTTGTACCCAAGGCAGGACCAAATTTTGTGAGTGTGTGACTCGGGCTTCACCGCGTGAATACTGGGCCACCAAGTGAGCAGAGGCTTCAAGTTGCTCGGCGGTTGCATCGCCCGGTGCCAAGCCCAAGCGTTTGAAGGACAGCGTGACTGCGCGCAATGCTGGATTTTTGTGTGGCACAACGTTTTGCTTCAACCAACGTTGGAAAGCAGGGTCTTGTGTGTTGCTGTTGGCCGATTGTGATGAAGAGGCAACGAAAGCTTGTGAGGTTAATTCGGGTTCTACAAAGCAAGCTGCAACCCGATCAAATTCGGCTTGGCTGATGGTGTGAGGGCCACCGTCGGTATTCACGATCTCTTTGAATTCAGATTCAACCTCATCGATGTAACGCTGACCTTCGGCCTTGACCAAAATTTTGATACGGGCTTTGTAGAGGTTGTCACGGCGACCCCAACGGTTGTAAACGCGGACAACAGCTTCCAAGTAGTTCATGATGTGCTGCCATGGCAAGAACTCACGAACCAAGGTACCAATGACAGGTGTGCGCCCCATGCCACCGCCCACCCAGACTTTGAAGCCCACTTCGCCCTGGGTTTTTTTAACAAGCTGCAAACCCACGTCGTGCCAGCCAATGGCAGCGCGGTCTTCTGTGGCGCCAGTGATGGCTATCTTGAACTTGCGTGGCAAAAATGCAAACTCAGGGTGCAGGGTGCTCCACTGTCGCAAAATTTCTGCATAGGGCCGAGGGTCGACCACTTCGTCAATGGCTACACCCGCTAATTCATCGGTGGTGATGTTGCGAATGCAATTGCCACTGGTCTGAATGCCATGCATGTCCACGGTGGCCAAGAGGTCCATCACGTCGGCTGATTTGTCCAACGGGATCCAATTGAACTGAACGTTTTGACGGGTGGTGAAGTGGCCGTAGCCTTTAATGAGCCGAGGAGATTTGCCGGGCAATAAATCTTGCTTGGCTTGTGCTTTTGCAAAAAGTTCCTTGTCGGGCTTGTCGTATTCTTTGGCAATTTGGGCCAACACGCTTAATTGCTGGCTTGAAATTTCACCATACGGCACGGCCACGCGCAGCATGGGCGCATAGCGCTGTACGTACCAGCCGTTTTGAAGGCGCAGAGGGCGAAACTCCTCGTCGGCCAATTGGCCTTTTTGCCAGCGCTCTAGTTGGTCTCTGTGCTGGGCCGCGCGCAGTTTGACAAACTGGCGGTCGAATTCTGTGTATTGGTACATCTCTGAGATAGGTGTGAATGCTTTGGCCAAGCCAAATAAGGGTTGGACTTTAAGGCTTCTTTATGCCAAATCAAACTACTTATTCGTTTGACATATATGCTTATTGATCATAAGAGGGGTCTGTGAGCCGCCTTAAAGTCTCCAAAGTGACTGGGTTTTGGCTTGCTGATACAGTTTCGTTTTTGAGGAGTGTGAAATGAAGTCTTGTTCATTGAAAGCTTGGGTGGTGGCGTTGGCTGCCGTGTTGACCGTGTCTGTGAACGCGCAAACACCCATTCGCATTGGTGAAATCAACAGCTATTCGGCCATTCCTCAGTTCACACAACCCTACAAACAGGGCTGGCAATTGGCCGTTGAAGAAATCAATGCCAGTGGTGGCTTGCTGGGTCGCAAGGTGGAAGTGATTGCGCGAGATGACGCCGGTAAGCCCGAAGATGCTTTGCGTCACGCCATTGAGTTGATCAGCCAAGAAAAAGTGGATGTGTTGGCTGGTGGTTTTTTATCCAATGTGGGCTTGGCTTTGGCCGATCATGCCGGTAAAACCAAACGACTTTTTGTGGCCAGCGAGCCGCTCACTGACGCCATCGTCTGGGAGAAAGGCAATCGTTACACATTCCGTTTGCGTCCCAGCACTTACATGCAAGCTGCTATGTTGGTGGAGGAGGCTGCCAAGATGCCAGCCAAGCGTTGGGCCACCTTGGCGCCCAATTACGAATATGGACAAAGCGCTGTAGCCAGCTTCAAAGAGTTGTTAAAAGCCAAGCGACCCGATGTGGAGTTTGTGGGCGAGCAGTGGCCCGCACTTGGAAAAATTGATGCAGGCAGCAGTTTGAGTGCCCTCATGCAGAGCAAGCCGGACGCTATTTTTAACGTGACCTTCGGTGCAGATTTGGCCAAGCTGGTTCGTGAGGGCAATCAGCGCAGCATTTTCCCCAAGTTACCCGTGGTTTCTATGTTGTCTGGCGAGCCCGAATACCTCGAGGTCTTGAAAGATGAAACGCCCAAAGGTTGGATTGTGACGGGCTATCCTTGGGACCAAATTGACACCAAGGAGCATGCTTCTTTTGCTGCCAACTATTACAAAAAATTCAGAGAAAATCCAAAGGTGGGATCTGTTGTGGGCTATGCCACCATGCAAGCTATTTTTGCGGCCATTAAAAAAGCAGGGAGCACTGACAACGAGAAGCTGGTGTTGGCCATGCGCGGTCTGAAATTCAGCACACCCTTTGGCCCTGCAGAGTTTCGGGCCATCGATCAGCAGTCCACCATGGGGGCTTATGTGGGCAAGCTGGATGTGCGTGGCAACCAAGGCAGCATGACGCAATGGCGTTATGCCGATGGCAAAAACTACCAGCCTACCGATGCCTATGTGAAGTCTCGCAGACCTGCTGCTGCACAGCAATGAACTCAGCCAAATCTTGAGGCCGCCATCAGCTTGGCCAATGAGGCGGCCATGGGCAAAGGCTCGTGGTTCAAATGCGCCGCCAACAGTTCACCGCACAACACCGACCAACTGATGCCTCTTGCACCCATGCCAGTGCACACACTCAAGCCTTTGAATTCGGGAT
>CAIODE010000013.1 GCA_903856875.1 uncultured Burkholderiales bacterium | reverse complement strand
GGCATCGAGATCGCACGTACCGAGTGGTACCGCGAAGGCCGCGTGCCCTTGCACACTCTGCGCGCTGACATCGACTACGGTACATCCGAAGCCAAGACAACGTACGGCATTATTGGCGTCAAAGTGTGGGTCTACAAAGGCGACACACTGGGCCGCAATGATGCGCCGGCGTTGTCTGAGCCTCGTGCCGAAGAAGAGCGCCGCCCACGTGGCCCCCGCCGTGATGCCCGCCCAGGCGAGCGTCCAGGGGGTGACCGCCGCGGTGCACCTGGTGCACCACGCCGTGCCGGTGGCACGAACACAGCACCCACTGACGGCAGCGATAAGCCCGCCGAAGCAGGGGGTGATAAACCCGCCGTTAAGCGCGTACGCAAAGTCGCCGCGCCAGCTGCAGCAGCTGACGGTGCTAAAGGAGAGTAAACATGCTGCAACCCGCTCGCAGAAAGTTCCGCAAGGAACAAAAGGGCCGCAACACCGGCGTCGCAACCCGTGGCAACACGGTGGCGTTTGGTGATTTCGGTCTTAAGTCCACAGACCGTGGCCGTTTAACGGCCCGTCAGATCGAAGCTGCACGCCGTGCAATTTCCCGTCACGTGAAGCGTGGTGGTCGCATCTGGATTCGCGTGTTCCCCGACAAGCCAATCTCTACAAAACCTGCAGAGGTTCGCATGGGTAACGGTAAGGGCAACCCCGAGTACTACGTGGCTGAAATTCAGCCCGGTAAGGTGTTGTATGAAATCGTTGGCGTGCCAGAGCAATTGGCCCGTGAAGCGTTTAAATTGGCCGCAGCCAAACTGCCCTTGCGCACGACGTTTGTCGCTCG
The DNA here is from genome assembly GCA_903856875.1 of uncultured Burkholderiales bacterium. GTDB lineage: Bacteria > Pseudomonadota > Gammaproteobacteria > Burkholderiales > Burkholderiaceae_C > Limnohabitans_A. The sequence continues at coordinate 14,027 of CAIODE010000013.1, read as the reverse complement.
CATGATTGGCCAGTAATTCAGGAGAACTCAAAAATGAACACCACTGAACTGCGCACCCAAGACGAAGCTGGTTTGGCCAAAGAAATCAAGGATCTGCAAAGAGCCCATTTCAATTTGCGCATGCAAAAAGCCACTCAGCAAATCGGCAACACGAACCAACTGCGCGAAACTCGCCGCAGCATCGCTCGCGCCAAAACCATCCTTGCCCAAAAGCAAGCCGCCAAATAAGGAGTGACCATGACGGAAGCTAAAACATCCCTCAAGCGCACCTTGATCGGCAAGGTGGTCAGCGACAAGCGTGCCAAAACCGTAACGGTTTTGGTAGAGCGTCGCGTGAAGCATGCTTTGTACGGCAAGATTGTTGCCAAATCAAGCAAGTACCACGCACACGATGAAACAGGACAATACGGCCTAGGCGACGTGATCGAGATCACCGAGAGCAAGCCAATTTCCAAAACCAAAAACTGGGTTGCCACCCGGTTGGTTGAAAAGGCTATTGCGATTTAAGCTTTATCAGCTCATTTCAGCAGACTTTCAAAAAACGACTCACAATAGTGGGTCGTTTTTTTTCGTCGGTGTGTTCTTCAAACGCATCTCTTTCCAGTCGCTTTTTGGCACCATTTTTAAAGGAATCACCATGATCAAAGTTGGAGACACCATCCCCGCCGTCACATTGACCGAGTTCGTAGAGGTCGAAGGCAATGGCTGCAGCATTGGCCCTAACCCTGTTGATGTTGCTAAAGCATCAGCTGGCAAAACCATCGCATTGTTTGCTTTGCCAGGCGCTTTCACGCCCACCTGCTCAGCCAAGCACGTGCCTGGTTATGTGGCGCAATTCGATGCCTTGAAGGCCGCGGGTGTAGATGAAATTTGGTGCGTCAGCGTGAACGATGCGTTTGTCATGGGCGCATGGGGCCGCGAGTTGCACAGCACTGGCAAAGTGCGCATGATGGGTGACGGCAGTGCCGACTTCACCAAAGGCACAGGCCTGACTTTGGATCTCACAGCGCGTGGCATGGGCTTGCGCAGCAACCGTTATTCAATGCTGGTCAAAGATGGCAAGGTTGCAACTTTGAACATCGAAGGTCCTGGCAAATTTGAAGTCAGTGACGCTGACACCATGTTGTCACAAGTCAAAGCTTAAAAACACATTGGCCAACCTGGGCGCACTTCAAAGCATGACGCGGAGATAGTGCGCACCAGCCAAAGGGTTGTGATAGTAAGGCGCAACCTCTTCGAAGCCTAAGTCTTCGTAAAGCGCCCTTGCTGATTCCATTTCATCCAGCGTGTCCAACAAGACACAGCTGTAGTCGCATTGGCGAGCTGCATCCAAAATACTTTCAGCCAATTGTCGTCCTAAGCCAAGACGGCGAAAGGCTGGCTTGACATACAAGCGCTTCATTTCTGCGGCATTGGGCGAATCGGCTGAGTCTAAGGGACGCAGTGCACAGCAACCTGCAATTTCTTGGTTCACCTTGGCCAACAAAAGAGCGCCGCGGGGTGGCGAATATTCACCCGGCAATTGATTCAACTCCGACTCAAAGTCTTGAAAACAAAGATCGACATTGAGCGAGCGGGCGTACTCAAGAAAAATCTCACGCACGGCCAACATGTCTTCAGCTGAAGAAGCCTCGAACAGAAAGACAGTGGGTTGTGAAGGTGCAGACAAGAGAGTCGATATTGAACGAAATGGTCGAATGAAGTTTAGCCTTAAATTCAGGAAGTCAGCCTGCTGTGGCACCCAGATTGATCAGGGCATACACCAAGCAAGCACTTAGCAAGATAGACAGAACAGCCAACAACCAATTGGCTGGACCATCTTTGGATGAGGCCGCTGGATGATCGGCCGTTTTATGGCCCTTCAACATGGCGATGGTCAGGTTCTGCTTCTTCTTCAAAAAATACCAAAGGATGGCTAAAAGATGGACGGCCACCAGCAACAGAATGATGGTTTTACCAAAGCCTTTGTGCCAATAAGTGGCCAAACTCACGCGGCTTTCAGAAACAAGGCTGACCAAAGGACCCGCATTGGAAATTTCATCGTCGCTAAAGAGGCCAGTACTTACTTGCAGAACTAACAAGGCCATCATGGCGATGACCGACAGTGAGCCCACGGGGTTGTGTCCCAGATACGCAGCGTGTGGCGTTGACGTTTTGAAATACTGCCGAATTAATGCAGGTGTGCACGTCAATTGACGCCAGCGAGACCAGTGCCCACCACAAAAGCCCCAAATGAATCTAAAAATAATCAGGCTAAGTACCGCATAGCCACACCTGAAATGCCACACCATGGCGTTGCCACCCACATTGCCCGTAATGACCAAAGCCACGACCAAGCTTGCCAAGGACCAATGGAAGATGCGAGTCGGCCAATCCCAAATCCGAATCTGAATCATGAAAAAACTTTCGAATCAAAAGGCGCATTTTGCAGGGGTTTTAAAATCATGAGAAACTTTAATAAATTTAACATCAATAGGAATATGCATGAAAAAACATTTCGCTTTCGTTTCAGCTTTGCTTTCTGTTTTGCTGGCACTTCCAGCGGCAGCACAATTTGCAAAACCAGAAGATGCCATCAAATACCGCAAAGCCAGCTTCACTTTGATGGGCGCTCACTTTGGTCGCGTTGGCGCTATGGCCACAGGCAAAGTGCCCTACGACGCAAAAGCCGCAGCAGAAAATGCCGACATTGCAGTGACCATGTCAAAGTTGCATTGGACCGCTTTCCCCGAGGGTTCAGACAAGGGTGAAACCCGAGCCAAGCCAGAAATTTGGAAGGACGCCGCCAAGTTCAAAGATGCTGCTGACAAAATGCAAGCCGAACTGGTGAAAGTCTCTGCCGCAGCCAAGCTGGGCAACGTCGATGCGTTGAAAACAGCCTTTGGCCCCGCAGGCGCTGCTTGCAAAAACTGCCATGACAATTTCCGCAAGGAATGATACTTATTGATCAGCGCATGCCAACAGCAGCGCTGTCAACTCTTTCGGGGCACTGATCATGGGGTCGTGCCCCGTTTTCATTTCAATCACGCTGGCATTTTGCATCCAAAGGCCCTCCCAAAACTGCGGGTCAATCACGCGGCGACGCGAGACATCGATGGTTGCCAGTGGCGGCACAGTGCAATTGATGAAGGTGCGAGGAACACTTGCAACGCGAGCCGCATCAAAGTCCAACTCTTGCTGGTAGGTCCCGAAGGGATGCGGTGTTTGACGCCTTTGAACCCAATCGTAATTTTCACCAGCCAGGCCAAACACAGAAGGGTCGGGTGGTGGAAAACTGTTGTTGATGCTTTCGGCTGCAGCATCGATGCGCAACTTTTGCGTGGCACTGGCATGCGTGCTGCTCCAACTCTCGCCAGGTTTGGGAACCATTGCGTCAAGGTAAACCAAGTGCTTCAACCTGTTGGCACGCCTGTCGGCGACCGCAGTGCCCAGAATGCCGGCATAAGAGTGCACAACCAAAATGGCGTCTTGCATCTCTTGTGCATCGAGCGCTTGCAACACATCTTGCACATGGGTTTCTAAATCAATGCCACGGTGCAGCAAGTGAGATCGCTCGCCTAAGCCTGTGAGCGTCACGGCGTGCGCGCTGTGGCCCGCCCGAATAAGGCCTTCAGTGACATGTTGCCAGCACCAAGCACCATGCCAAGCGCCGTGAACCAATAAGTATTGCGCCATCAGATCACGCCTTTGCTTTGAAGTTGTTCAATCTGCGCATCGCTGTAACCCAGCACTTCGTTCAGCAGTTGCGCGGTGTGTTGCCCCAATTGAGGCGGCGCATGGTCTTGCCGCACAGGGGTGAGGCTGAGTTTCAAGGGGCTGGCCACCAAGCGCAAATCTTTTTGATGCGGGTGCTGCCAAATGTTGATCATGTTGCGGGCAGCGACTTGAGGGTCAGCGAACACCTCTGACAGATTGTTAATGGCACCGCAAGGAACTTTGGCCGATTCAAGGGCATGTAACCATTGTGCTTTGGTCCGCGTCAGCATGATCTCCTCGAGCATTGGCACCAGCACGTTTCTGTTTTTCACGCGCTCCGAGTTCTTGCTAAAGCGCGGATCGCTGGCCAATTCAGGGTGACCTGCCACATCACAAAACTTCGCAAACTGCCCATCATTGCCGACAGCCAAAATCAAATGATCACGCGCATCAGGCTCGGCATGCAATGCGGGCATCACCTCAAACACTTGATACGGCACGATGTTTTGGTGGGCATTGCCAGCACGCCCGGGGGTCTTGCCACTGACCAAATAGTTGGCGCCCAAATTGGCGAGCATGGCCACTTGCGTGTCCAACAAAGCCATGTCGACATACTGGCCTTCACCTGTTTTTTCGACATGCCGCAAGGCTGCCAAAATGCCAACGCTGGCATACATGCCGGTGAACAAATCGGCCACGGCCACCCCCACTTTTTGAGGGCCACCACCCAAGTCATCGCGCTCGCCTGTGACGCTCATGAGGCCGCCAATGCCTTGCACCGCATAGTCATAGCCCGCCCGATCGCTGTAGGGTCCTGTCTGCCCAAAGCCTGTGACACTGCAATACACAAGCCGAGGGTTGACGGCTTTCAAACTGGGGTAGTCCAGACCATAACGGGCCATGTCGCCGACCTTGAAGTTTTCAATGAAGACGTCACAGTGCGCCACCAATTCACGGATCAAAGCCTGGCCTTCAGGCTTGGAAATATCACAAGTAAGTGAGCGCTTATTTCTATTGGTTCCCAAATAATATGCGGCTTCGGCTGTGTCATTGCCATTGGCATCTTTCAAGAAAGGAGGGCCCCAGGTGCGCGTGTCGTCACCAGCACCGGGCCTTTCAATTTTGATCACATCGGCCCCAAGGTCGGCCAAAGTTTGGGTACACCAAGGTCCCGCGAGAACACGGGAGAGGTCGAGGATGCGAATGCCGTCTAATGAGTTCATGCCCTCATTGTCGCGAAAAAAAAGTCACATGCTGGCGTTGATAATCAGTGATGCTCAAAAAATATTCGAAGAATGCGGCAGCGGTTTTTTTATCAGTCTTGGGACTCAGTGCATGCCAGCCTAGTTTGAATTGGCGAACGGTTCAAATGCCAGGCACCACGCTCAGCTTTGAGTTGCCTTGCAAGCCTGACAAAACGACCAAATCCGTCACCATGGCCGGTCAAAACTTAGAGTTGTCGGTGATGGGCTGTGAGGCTGGCGATGCTGTTTGGGCGGTCATGTCCGCCAAGCTCAGCGCCGATGCCGACCGCACAGAACTTTTGAAAGGCTGGCGCGAAGCCACCTTGCAAAACATGCGTGCCAACAAAATTGAAGATGCAACTTGGACGCCTGGCCGAATGAACGCTTTGCCTGGCGCGCTTCGTTTCAAGGCCAAGGGCACAACCGCTAAGGGTGAGCCCGTGCTAGCCCATGCAGTTTGGTTTGCCCATTTAGAGGGTGACTCGGTGCGTGCGGTGCACGCGGTGGTTTACCAAAACCAAGGCCTCAAGCAAGACCTGGGCGCAGACCAATTGATTGAAAGTATGAAGTTGCCATGAACACAAGGACCAGCCCCTTTTTGGGACGCCGACAAATGGTGGGGGTCTTTTTGGCCTTTGCGTCTGCATATTTTTTATCAGCCTTGGTGCGCGCAATCACGGCGACCTTGTCACCCACCTTGACCCAAGAGTTGGCGCTTTCAGCGCAAGATTTGGGTCTGCTTGCGGGGGGCTACTTTCTCGGATTTGCAGCCACTCAACTTCCTTTGGGCAAATGGCTTGACAAGCATGGCCCTAAAAAAGTCTTGTTGGCATTCTTGGTCGTGGCCGTATTGGGCTGCATCGCTTTTGCATTGGCCCAAAGTTTCATGGGCCTTTGGCTGGCCCGTGTTTTGTGTGGCGTGGGGGTGAGTGCTTGTTTGATGGCGCCCTTGACGGGCTACAGACGATGGATGGCGCCAGGCGCGCAGTTGCGGGCCAACTCTTGGATGCTGATGACGGGATCTTTGGGCATGGTTTCTTCCACCTTACCGGTCCAATGGTTGATGCCGATCATGGGCTGGCGCGCCATTTTTGCAGGCCTGGCGGTTCTGGTTATTTTGTCAATGGTCATGATTTATGTTTTGGTGCCCGTGTGGGAAAAGCCAGAAACAGCCCCACAAGACCCGCAACTGAAAGCCATCGAAACTGAAGAGGGCTACGGCCCCATTTGGCGCAGTGCCTATTTTTGGCGAATGGCGCCCATTGGCTTTTTTTGCTACGGTGGTTTGTTGGCCCTTCAGACACTTTGGGCAGCGCCTTGGATGACCGTGGTGGGAGGCTACTCGCCGCTGGATGCTGCAACGGGTTTGTTTGGCATCAACCTTGCCATGCTGGTGACTTTCTGGATTTGGGGTCTGGTCACACCCCGTTTGGCAAAGCGCGGCATTTTGCCCAATCAAATCATTTCATGGGGCCAACCCATTAGCTTCGTGGTGCTCGCTTGGATCGTTCTGTCGGGGCCTCAAATGGGGGGTCACACAGCCTGGGCCTTGAGTTTGTTTTGCATCAGCAGCACCTTTGTTGCTTTGGCACAACCTGCTGTGGGCATGGCCTTTCCATCCCACTTGGCAGGCCGCGCACTCTCTGCCTACAACCTCGTTGTATTCGGCGGTGTGTTTGTGGTTCAGTGGGGCATCGGATTGGGCATTGACCTGTTCAAGTCGTTTGGATGGCCGCCGGTTTTGGCCTTTCAAGCTGCTTTTTCAGTATTTGGCCTTTGCGCTGTGGCGTCCTATGTTTATTTTCAATTGGCAAACCGCGATAATTCAGCATGATTGGAATTCTCATCATCGCACACGCACCGCTGGCTTCGGCCTTGCGCGATTGCGCGCTGCACGTTTTTCCCGAATGTGCTTCAGGTATTTTGGCATTGGACATTGCACCCAGTGCCAGCCCTGAAGAAAGCCTGGTGCTGGCCAAGGCGGCCATGGCCCAGCTGAACACCACAGAGGTACTGCTTTTGAGCGACGTGTTTGGCGCCACTCCTTCCAATGTGGCGCAAAAACTCAACGATGGCATTGACACCCGATTGCTCGCAGGTGTGAACTTGCCCATGTTGCTTCGAAGCGTTTGTTATCGCCATGAAACTTTAGATGCGTTGGCCGCGCGTGCGCAAGCGGGTGGCTCTCAAGGCATCATGCCCGTCGGCTGTACTGCGCCGCAAAATCAAACAGGACCTCAAAATGCTTCAAGCTACCACGACCATCATCAATAAACTCGGATTACACGCACGTGCCTCCGCCAAATTGACCAAGTTGGCGGGTGGTTTTCCATGTGAAGTTTGGATGACCAAAGGTGAGCGCCGAGTCAATGCCAAAAGCATCATGGGTGTGATGATGTTGGCCGCTGGCATTGGCAGTGAAGTCACAATTGACACCGAGGGTGATCAAGCCCAAGAAGCCTTGGATGCCTTGCTGGCATTGATCGCCGATAAATTTGGCGAGGGTGAATGACCTTCAGCATTCACGGCCTAGCGGTTGCAAGAGGCATCGCCATTGGGCGAGCGGTGCTGGTGGCTTCAAGCCGTGTCGATGTTGCCCACTACTTCATACAGCCTGATCAAGTTGAAGCGGAAATTGGCCGTCTGCGAAAAGCCCGCAATGCCGTGATCGAAGAACTCACACGGCTTCAACATGAACTGACCGCCGATGCACCACCAGAATTGGGCGCCTTGCTAGATGTTCACTTGATGCTGCTAGAAGACGAAACTTTGTCATTGAGTGTGAAGCATTGGATCGAAACGCGGCTTTACAACGCCGAGTGGGCGCTCAGCAGTCAAATGGAAGTGATTGGCCGCCAGTTTGACGAAATGGAAGATGCCTATTTGCGCGAGCGCAAGTCAGACCTTGAGCAAGTCACAGAACGTGTGCTGCATTTCTTAAAAGGCGGCAACCCCCATGTTGTGCGAACCAAGCCGCATGCAAGGCCTCAACAAGAGTTGCAATTGGGCGACACCTTAGACGTGCCGCTGGTCTTGGTAGCGCATGATTTGTCGCCTGCCGACATGCTGCAATTTAAGCAAAGTGTTTTCACCGGTTTTGTGACCGACGTTGGCGGTAAAACTTCGCATACCGCCATTGTGGCCAGGAGCTTAGACATTCCTGCTGTGGTCGGTGCACGCAGCGCCAGCCAACTCATTCGACAAGACGATTGGATCATCATCGATGGTGATGCGGGCGTGGTCATCGTTGACCCGTCCTCCATCATCTTGGCCGAGTATGGTTTCAAGCAGCGACAAGGTGATTTAGAGCGCGAGCGCCTGACACGCCTTCGCCACACGCCTTCGGTCACGCTAGATGGCCAAAAAATTGAATTGCTTGCGAACATTGAAATGCCTGAAGATACCAAGGCCGCTTTGTTGGTGGGTGCTGTCGGCGTTGGACTTTTTCGCAGTGAATTTTTGTTCATGGGTCGCCAAGGTAATTTGCCAGATGAAGAAGAGCAGTTCGAGCAATATCGACGTGCTGTAGAAGGCATGAAGGGTTTGCCTGTCACCATTCGCACAGTCGATGTGGGAGCAGACAAACCTTTAGATGAAGCGCGGCACGATGCGGCCCATTTAAATCCTGCACTTGGCTTGCGCGCTATTCGCTGGAGCTTGGCCGATCCCGAAATGTTCTTAACCCAATTGCGGGCTATTCTGAGAGCGGCTGCTTTGGGCAAAGTGAATTTGCTTGTTCCTATGCTGGCGCATGCCAGTGAAATTTATCAGACTGTGGCCTTGGTCAAGCAGGCGCAACACGATTTGGATGCGCGCGGTGTGGTGTATGGCTCTGTTCAACTTGGCGCCATGATTGAAATTCCGGCTGCGGCTTTGTCGCTTAAATTGTTCTTAAAGCACTTTGACTATCTATCGATCGGCACCAACGATCTCATTCAGTACACTTTGGCCATTGACCGTGCTGATGAAAGCGTGGCGCATTTGTACGACCCCTTGCACCCTGCAGTGCTTCGATTGGTGGCAGACACCATTGCCGAAGGAGCATCACAAGGCAAGCGCGTGTCGGTGTGTGGCGAGATGGCCGGTGATGTCAGCATGACCCGTTTGTTGTTGGGCATGGGCCTCAAAAGTTTTTCCATGCACCCTTCACAGGTGCTTCAGGTTAAGCAGCAAATTTTGCGATCTGACGCTGAAAAACTCAAAGCCTTTGCGCAACAAGTGCTTGAGTCTGATGACCCCGCAAGTTTGATGAACAACTAGCTCGATACCCGCTTAGTTCGAACACCTCTTAAGTTGGGTTCGACTTGATTTCAAATTGAGGATCGTTGGCGGCTTCATTTGCATTGTGAGGTCGCCCTAACCAAGCGCCACCCACAATTAACACCCCTGCCCAGGCGACCAAACTGGTGAGCGCCTCTTGTCTGTCAATCAACAGCAGCAAGGTAGAGCAAAGAGGCGTTAAAAAACTCAGCAAGCCGATCTGTTGGGCATTGCCATTCTTCAATGCAGCATCCCATAAATAAAAAGCCAGGCCCAAAGGGCCAAGGCCCATCCATGACAGCAAACCAGCATCGTTCCAACTGAGTGCCACAGGTGTTTCTAGTAAAAAGTGACACACCAAAGACAAAACGCCAGAGACAAAACCAAAGGTACCGATGGCGGCCGTGTGAAAGGCAGCAAAACGCTGTGTCATGAGCGAGTAGGTGGCCCAAATGAAAGCAGAAGCCAAGGCTGCTAAGTAGCCCAAATTGAAATCGACAACCATGGCTTGGCCATTGGTCATGACCAAAACGGCGCCCGTTAAACCGGTCAGCGCCGCTAACACTTGCCGAAGATGGAGGCGGCTATTTTTGTGAAACAAAGGCGCCAAGACCACGATCAACAAAGGCCACAAATAGTTCACCAAGTTGGCCTGAACAGCGGGCGCTGTGCGAAAGGCCAAGAACAGAAGAAAGTGATAACCAAACAAACCATAAATGCCAAGCGCCAGCGTTTTAGCAGGCACGAGGGCCAAGCGCCATTGAAAACCTGACCAAGGCAATGCCACCAAGCTGCCAATGAGAAGCGCGCAGCCGGCGGTTAAAAAAGGCGGCAAGTGCGACAAACGCACGCCTACGGGCGCCAACGTGGCCCACAGCGCAATGGCGCCCAATGCCAACCATGTAGCGCGAACACTTTGCCGCATCAACGCGCCAAACTTGCAGCGTGCGCTTGAGTGTCTGCGTGATAACTTGAGCGAACCATGGCACCTACGGCAGCATGTTTGAAGCCCATCTCATAAGCTTTTTCTTCAAACATTTTGAAGGTGTCGGGATGAACATAGCGTTTGACTGTTAAGTGACTGGTGGACGGCGCAAGATACTGTCCTAAGGTGAGCATTTCGATGTTGTGATCGCGCATTTCTTGCATGACTTGCAAAATCTCTTCGTCTGTTTCACCAAGACCGACCATCAGCCCACTTTTGGTTGGCACATGCGGAAACAGCGCTTTGAATTTTTTCAACAATTGCAAAGAAAATTGATAGTCTGAACCAGGGCGAACTTCTTTGTACAAGCGTGGCACGGTTTCTAAATTGTGATTCATGATGTCTGGCGGTGCTGCTTTCAAAATTTCCAGCGCGCGATCATCGCGACCACGAAAGTCAGGCACCAAAACTTCAATTTGAGTTTTGGGTGAAAGCGCACGCGTTTCGCGAATGCAATCGACGAAATGGCCAGCACCCCCATCGCGCAAGTCATCGCGATCGACGCTGGTGATCACCACATAAGTCAATTTCAAGTCGGCAATGGTGCGAGCCAAGTTGCTGGGCTCGTTCACATCCAATGCATCGGGGCGGCCATGACCGACGTCACAAAATGGGCAACGCCGAGTGCACTTGTCTCCCATGATCATGAAGGTGGCCGTGCCTTTGCCAAAACATTCGCCAATGTTGGGGCAACTGGCTTCTTCACAAACAGTGACCAATTTATTTTTGCGAAGGATGTCTTTGATTTCGTAGAAGCGGGTGGTGGGTGAGCCGGCTTTGACGCGAATCCAGTCGGGCTTTTTTAGGACCTCTCCGGGCATCACCTTGATGGGAATGCGAGACAACTTGGCGGCCGCTTTTTGCTTGGCCATCGGGTCATAGTTTTCTTGGGATTGGGCCTCACGCACAACAGGGCCTGAGGTGCTAAATTCTTTGGTCATTGCATTCTTTCAGTGTCAGGGTGCCAGCAGGGCGGTGAGCTTGTTCGCCAATACGTCTGCCGCTTCTTCGCAAGAGGTGTTGACCCCAATTGTAAAAAGGTCGACCGATTGCAAGCCAGCATAGCCACATGGATTGATGCGGTCAAAGGGCTCAAGGTCCATTTTCACGTTCAGCGCCAACCCGTGGTAGCTGCAATGGCGTGAAACCTTGATGCCTAAAGCACTGATTTTTCCCAGACCTTTGAAACGGTCATGGGGCAAGACGGGCCCTGTCAATGCGCTGTGCGCAAAGGGGTCAGCCAGACGCACATAGATGCCTGGGGCATTGGCCACACGGTGGCCCGTCACGCCAAAATGAGCCAAGGTGCGGATGACCGACTCTTCAAGCCGGTACACATACTCTTTGACAAAGTAACCCGCACGCTGCAAATTCAACAAGGGATAGGCCATGACTTGTCCTGGCCCATGGTAGGTCACTTGACCGCCTCGGTTGGTTGGGATGACAGGAATGCTGCCGGGATTGAAGACATGGCTGGCCAAGCCAGCCAAACCCTGGGTGAAAACTGGATCATGCTCGCACAGCCACAGCTCATCGGCCGTATTTGCCGTGCGCTGCGCGGAGAAATTTTGCATGGCTTGGTAGGTGTCCGTGTAGGGGGCCAGACCGAGTTTTTTGACCAGCATAAATGGGGCTTGATTTAAAGCGCTACTTTGACCATGGGATGCCCCGTGAGGGCGAGGTAAAGATTGTCCAGTTGCTCTCGGCTTGTGGCCCTGATGGTGAGAGTCACACTCAGGTAGTTGCCTGCCTTGCTGGCCCGCATTTCAAGGGTGGCCGGATTGAAGTCGGGGTCGAATTGTTGGGCAACTTGGCACATGGCTTCTGCAAAACCGTCCACCCTTGCGCCCATGACTTTGACGGGAAAGTCACAGGGGTATTCAATCAGCGATTCTTTTTGAGCGTCAGTGGAAATGGGGGGCTGTGAAGAGGCACTCATAAAATTAGATGTTGAAAAGCCAGGGAAGGTGCCACGGGTTTGATTAACGCCAAATGACCACAGAACCTACTGCCAACCAGCTAAGGCCAAAGTTTATAAGAACCAGCCGATGAATTTTGGCCAATTGAGCGCCAGCACTCGGCAGGTCATCGTTTGACAAAGCCAATTTCAATTTGCGAAACGGGCCAAAGTACAAATGCCCAAAAACAAGGCACATCAGCAGGCCAATGCCCAGCATGGCGTGCCATCCTTTGGGTGCAAGCCGCATGTCGACGCCCATCAGCATGAGGCCGCCCGTTGCCAGTAACAGCAGCACGCAAAAAGCCACAATTTTGAAAAAACGTGTCAGGATGCCCGCCAACAGAGGCAAGCGTTGAACCGGCTCCAGTTGAGCAATGGCCACGGGCCGAATGGCCCAAATCATGAGCGCCATGCCACCTATCCACACAATGGCAGCTGAGAGGTGGGCAAATTTAATGATTTCGTACATGGTGAATGACCGTTTCGATGGCAGGGGGTGGCTGAATGACCGGTTCCATTGTGAGCCTTTTCAGCTGTATGGGTTTTCACCTATAATCGTGGACTTTGCGGAACCAAGGGTATCTGTAACCTGGATGTAAATAAACATGGCCAGAATACCGCCACAAAATGATGTAGACAAAGAGGGTGATGTCAATGGCGCTGATCATTTCAGGCCACTGACCGCTGAAGAAGCTCAAAAGCTAAGACTTCAGCAGCCTCTACTCTCCATTTGGCGTGTGGTTTTGGCGCAAATCATGGTTGGATTGGCTGTTGCGGCCCTCACTTTGCTCTTCACGGGGCGGGTAACGGCGGCATGGTCTGCAGCTTATGGTGCTTTGGCGGTGGTGGTTCCTGCAGCGTTGTTCGCGCGGGGCTTAACCAGCAAAACCAGCACCATTAATTCAGGAACTGCGGTTTTTGCGTTTTTGCTGTGGGAAATGGTCAAGATGGGTCTCACGATTGCCATGCTGTATGCGGCAATCTGGGTAGTCAAAGATTTGAGTTGGCCTGCCATGTTGGTGGGCCTTGTGGTCACGATGAAGGTTTATTGGGTGGTGTTTGCCTGGCGCAAAGTGTTTCACCCGCTAGCCTAAGTTGAAAAGTTAAAGTTAATTTTTAAAGAGCCTAGAGAATGTCAGCTGCAAACGCTCCCAGCGCCGGTGAATACATTGGCCACCATCTGAAGCATCTCCAAAACAAAGAGATGTCGGGTGTGATTGACTTTTCGGTTTTCAACATTGACTCTATTTTCTGGGGTATTTTGTTGGGCGTGGTTGGTAGCTTCTTGCTTTGGAAGGCTGCCAGCAAAGCCACTTCGGGTGTGCCTGGCCGTTTTCAGGCTGCTGTCGAAATTTTGTATGAAATGGTAGACACCCAGGCCAAGGGCATCATTCACAACGCGCACAGCCGCAAGTTGGTTTCGCCTTTGGCCCTCACTGTTTTCGTTTGGATTTTCTTGCTCAACGCAATGGACTTTCTTCCAGTTGATTTGTTCCACAAAGTGTTTGAGTGGACCGGCGTTGACCACAGCATTCACTATTTCCGAGTTGTGCCCACAGCCGATTTGTCCAGCACCTTGGGCATGTCTGTGTCGGTCTTGCTCATTTGTATTTATTACAACATCAAGATCAAGGGCATTGGCGGTTGGTTTCATGAGTTGACCACAGCGCCATTTGGTGCGCACCCCATTTTGTGGCCCTTCAACTTTGTCTTCCAAATGATTGAATTCGTCGCGAAAACCGTGTCTCACGGCATGCGACTGTTCGGCAACATGTATGCCGGCGAACTGATCTTTATACTGATCGCTTTGATGGGCGGCTCGTTCGCACTCGACGCCACCGGCTTCGCGCTGTTCGCCGGGCACATCGTCGCCGGCACCGTC
>CAIODE010000012.1 GCA_903856875.1 uncultured Burkholderiales bacterium | reverse complement strand
TGAAAGTGCTCGAAGCTTTCAAGAAGTCAGGCATCAAGCCTGAGTGGATGGTGCTCGAAGTGCTGCCCGTGTTGCCACCAGACCTGCGTCCTTTGGTGCCTCTAGACGGCGGCCGTTTTGCCACATCCGACTTGAACGATTTGTACCGCCGAGTCATTAACCGCAACAGCCGTCTGCGCCGTTTGCTCGAGTTGAAAGCGCCTGAAATCATTGCGCGCAACGAAAAGCGCATGTTGCAAGAAGCGGTCGACTCATTGCTGGACAACGGTCGCCGCGGCAAAGCCATGACGGGCGCCAACAAGCGCGCCCTCAAATCTTTGGCCGACATGATCAAAGGCAAGAGCGGCCGGTTCCGTCAAAACTTGTTGGGCAAGCGCGTGGACTACTCAGGTCGTTCCGTCATTACCGTGGGCCCAACCCTCAAACTGCACCAGTGTGGTTTGCCTAAGTTGATGGCCATCGAGTTGTTCAAGCCATTCATCTTTGCACGTCTCGAAGCCATGGGCATTGCGACCACCATCAAGGCTGCCAAGAAAGAAGTTGAAGCCGGTACACCGGTGGTGTGGGACATCTTGGAAGAGGTGATCAAAGAGCACCCCGTCATGTTGAACCGTGCGCCTACATTGCACCGCTTGGGCATTCAGGCTTTCGAGCCCTTGCTCATTGAAGGCAAAGCCATTCAGTTGCACCCCCTCGTTTGCGCGGCCTTCAACGCCGACTTCGACGGTGACCAAATGGCCGTTCACATTCCATTGTCTGTGGAAGCACAAATGGAAGCCCGCACGCTCATGCTGGCCTCCAACAACGTGCTGTTCCCAGCCAACGGCGAGCCTTCCATCGTACCGTCGCAAGACGTGGTGCTGGGCTTGTACTACACCACCCGCGAACGCATCAACGCCAAAGGCGAAGGCTTGATCTTCTCCGACATCGGCGAAGTTCAGCGTGCACTAGATGCTGGCGCTGCCGAGTTGACTGCCAAGATCAGCGTGCGCGTCACCGATTGGATTCTGAACAAAGAAACCAAAGAGTTCACGCCTTCAACCAACATGGTTTACACCACAGTGGGTCGTGCCTTGTTGTCCGAAATCTTGCCCAAAGGCTTGGCTTTCGAGAACATCAACAAAGCACTCAAGAAGAAAGAAATTTCCAAGCTCATCAACACTTCTTTCCGCAAGTGCGGTTTGAAAGAGACCGTGGTGTTTGCCGACAAGCTGTTGCAAAACGGTTTCCGTTTGGCCACACGCTCTGGCATCTCGATTGGCATCGACGACATGTTGGTTCCTCCAGAAAAGGGCGCCATCATCGCTGATGCTGAAAAAGAAGTGAAAGACATTGAACAGCAATATGTGTCAGGTCTGGTCACTTCTGGCGAGCGTTACAACAAGGTCGTTGACATCTGGGGCAAAGCCGGCGACGCCGTGTCCAAGGTCATGATGGACCAACTGCGCAAAGAGAAAACCACAGACCGTCATGGCAAAGAAGTTGAGCAAGAATCGTTCAACTCCATTTACATGATGGCCGACTCTGGCGCCCGCGGATCTGCGGCGCAGATTCGTCAGCTGGCCGGTATGCGTGGTCTGATGGCCAAGCCTGATGGCTCGATCATTGAGACCCCTATTACGGCCAACTTCCGTGAAGGCCTCAATGTGTTGCAGTACTTCATCTCCACACACGGTGCGCGTAAAGGCTTGGCCGATACGGCTTTGAAGACAGCCAACTCAGGTTACTTGACACGTCGTTTGGTCGACGTGACTCAAGACTTGGTGGTCAAAGAACTCGACTGCGGCACCACCGACGGCTCGCTCATGCGGGCCATCGTTGAAGGCGGTGAAGTGATTGAGTCTTTGCGCGATCGCATCTTGGGTCGTACTTTGGCCGACGAGGTCTTGCACCCTGAGTCACGTGAATTGCTGGCACCCTCTGGCACTTTGCTCGACGAAGACATGCTCGAAATCTTTGAAGCTGTGGCCGTTGACGAAGTCAAAGTTCGCACAGCCCTCACTTGCGCCACACGCTTTGGTTTGTGTGCCATGTGCTACGGCCGCGACTTGGGCCGTGGCGGCTTGATCAACAACGGCGAAGCCGTGGGTGTGATTGCTGCTCAGTCTATTGGTGAACCTGGCACTCAGTTGACCATGCGCACCTTCCACATTGGTGGTGCAGCGTCGCGTGCCTCTGTGGCCTCTAGCGTTGAAGCCAAGTCAAGTGGCTTGATTGGCTTCAATGCCGCCATGCGCTACGTGACCAACAGCAAAGGTGAGTTGGTGGTTATTTCTCGCTCTGGCGAAATCATCATTCACGATGAACATGGCCGCGAGCGTGAGCGTCACAAAGTACCTTATGGTGCCATCCTGACTGTCAAGGTCGGCAAGGCCATCAAGGCCGGCGCCATTTTGGCCAACTGGGATCCGCTCACACGTCCCGTGATTACTGAGTTTGCAGGTCAGACCAAATTCGAGAACGTCGAAGAAGGCCTGACTGTGGCCAAGCAGTTAGACGAAGTGACTGGTTTGTCCACCTTGGTGGTGATCGATCCAAAGCGTCGTGGCTCTACCAAAGTGGTTCGTCCTCAGGTCAAACTCATCGATGCTGCTGGCAAAGAAGTGAAGATTCCAGGCACCGATCACTCAGTGACCATCGGTTTCCAAATCGGCTCACTCATTCAAGTGCGCGACGGCCAAGATGTGGGTCCAGGTGAAGTCTTGGCGCGTATCCCTGTTGAAGGTCAAAAAACCCGCGACATTACCGGCGGTTTGCCACGTGTTGCCGAACTGTTCGAAGCGCGCAGTCCGAAAGACAAGGGCATGTTGGCCGAGATGACCGGTACGGTGTCGTTTGGTAAAGAGACCAAAGGCAAGGTGCGTTTGCAGATTACCGATCCAGACGGCAAAGTGTGGGACGAACTCATTCCCAAAGAGAAGAACATCGTGGTCCACGAAGGCCAGGTGGTCAACAAGGGCGAGAGCGTTGTGGACGGCCCAGCCGACCCACAAGACATCTTGCGCTTGCTCGGCATGGAAGAGTTGGCCCGCTACATCGTTGACGAAGTGCAAGACGTTTACCGTTTGCAAGGCGTGAAGATCAATGACAAGCACATTGAAGTGATCGTGCGTCAGATGTTGCGCCGTGTGGTGGTTGAAAACATTGGTGAATCCAACTACATCTCTGGCGAGCAAGTTGAGCGTTCAGAAATCTTGAACACCAACGATGCACTGCGTGCGGCTGGCAAAATTCCTGCAACCTTCAGCAACTTGCTGCTCGGTATCACGAAGGCTTCTTTGTCGACCGACTCCTTCATCTCTGCGGCTTCCTTCCAGGAAACCACACGCGTGCTTACCGAGGCTGCCATCATGGGCAAGCGCGACGAGTTGCGTGGTCTGAAAGAGAACGTCATTGTGGGCCGTTTGATTCCTGCCGGTACCGGCTTGGCATATCACAAAGCCCGAGCCGCCAAAGATGCGATGGACGAGGCAGAACGCCGCGCCATCACAGAAGCTGAAGCCGTTGAATTGGCCGAAGCGCAACAGTTGACCGAAGACGCAGCCAACGCTGCTGAATCGAAAGCCTGATCAATTTCCGGCTTAGGTCGGAATGAAGAACGCCTCTGATCCGTTAACGCGGCCAGGGGCGTTTTTTTTGAAGACGTTTTCATTCACAATGACAACAACATGGCCCTTCTGATTTTCTGCTCCTTCTTGGCAGTCCTGTTTTTTTGGGCTGTTGGCGCCTACAACCGTTTGGTGGTGTTGCGCGCAAGCGTGGCCAAACAGTTTGCGGCAGTAGATGCACAACTGCTTCGCGTGTTGGTGTGGCTGCAAGGCAATTTGCCAGCGTCCATGCGCGACATGCTGAGTGAAATGGAAGAAGCAGCATTGCCAGAAGCCTTGTTGAAAAATGAGCGTGACCTGAATCTTTTGAACATTCTGGAGGCCCTTTCTAACAGCTTGGATTTGGCGCGAACGCAGCCTCTTTCTGCTGTGGTGATGCAAAAGGTCAACCAAGAAAGATTGGCTTTGGCCGCATGGGCCAAAACGGAAGTGCGAGCGGGCCAAAGTGGCGAAGCCACGTGGTTCATTGATCCACTGCCTTATAAGTTTGACCGATTGAAAGCGCAGGCTTGGCCATTGATGGACGCTTACAACCAAGCCGCCACTAAGTACAACGAAGCGGTGTTGCAATTTCCAGCCAGTGTGCTGGCCAAGCAAGTGAATTTCGTGCCCGCGCAAACGCTGGACATTGCAGACTTGCTCGCCTGACGCTCAGGCATCATTGAAGGTTCCATTTGCAGCCAACTTTACAAGCACCGCTTTGGCAATTGTTACAAGCTACAGCGCAAGTGGCGCAAGCTGTTCAAACGGGCAGGTCCATGACGGCCGCCATCGAGGCTGTGCCCAAAGATTTGCGACCCGGTGCACAAGCCTTGTCGTTTCAAAGCATGCGTTGGTGGGGGCGTGCGGTGGCCCTTCGAAAATGCTTGGCCCGCAAAGCACCGCCTGCACAAGCAGACGCTTTGTTGTGCACCGCCTTGGCCTTGTCATGGCAAGATGAATTGGCGCCTTACCCCTTTCACACCTTGGTCAACCAAGCTGTAGAAGCCGCACGAAGGCACAAAGACATGCGCGCGCAAGCGCCTTTTATCAACGCGTGCTTGCGACGTTTTTTAAGAGAACGCGAAGCCTTGTTGGCCCAAACCGAATCTGACATCACGGCGCAGTGGAACCATCCCGCTTGGTGGGTCAAGCGCTTGCAAAACGACCATCCGCAGCATTGGCAAGTGATATTAGAAGCCGCCCAATCGGCAGCGCCCATGACACTGCGCGTCAACGCTCAGCATCACAGCGCACAAGCTTATTTGCAGGCCTTAGAGGCCCAAGACATTGCGGCCAAAGTGGTGGGCGAAGTGGGTGTTCAATTGAGCAAGGCTGTGCCTGTGCAACAACTGCCTGGATTTTCAGAAGGGCATGTCTCAGTGCAAGATGCCGCAGCGCAATTGGCAGCGCCGCTGTTACTGAAGGGTTTGCAAAAATCAGATCAAGCCTTGCGATTGCTAGACGCGTGCGCTGCACCCGGTGGCAAAACCGGCCATTTGTTAGAGTGCGATCCCCAAGCGCACGTCCTTGCCTTGGATGTAGATCCTGTGCGCTGTGAACGGATTCAGCAGAACCTAGACCGACTCAAGGTGCGCGCTGAAATCATCGC
>CAIODE010000011.1 GCA_903856875.1 uncultured Burkholderiales bacterium | reverse complement strand
GGTGAAATCCTCGTTAAAGCGCTTCAAGCCGAGAACGTCAAGTACATCTGGGGTTACCCAGGCGGTGCTGTCTTGCACATCTATGACGCTTTCTTCAAGCAAGACACCATCAAGCACGTCTTGGTTCGTCATGAGCAAGCTGCTGTTCATGCTGCTGACGGCTATGCTCGCGCCACGGGCGACGTTGGTGTGGCCTTGGTCACATCTGGCCCAGGTCTTACCAATGCAGTGACCGGTATTGCAACGGCCTACATGGACAGCATTCCCATGGTGATTATCAGTGGCCAAGTGCCTACTGCCGCCATTGGCCTCGATGCCTTCCAAGAGTGCGATACCGTGGGCATTACGCGTCCTATCGTCAAGCACAACTTCTTGGTCAAAGATGCCCGCGACATGGCCGAGATCATGAAAAAGGCCTTCCATATTGCTCGCAGTGGCCGACCTGGCCCCGTTGTGGTCGATGTTCCCAAAGACGTTTCTTTCAACAAAGTGCCCTACCACGGGTACCCCGAAAAAGTTGAAATGCGTTCATACAACCCTGTGCGCAAAGGCCACAGTGGACAAATTCGCAAAGCCCTTCAGTTGTTGATGGCGGCCAAGCGTCCTTATATTTACACAGGCGGCGGCGTGCTCTTAAGCAATGCTTCAGCAGAGTTGCGCCAGTTGGTCGACATGCTGGGTTATCCCGTTACCAACACCCTCATGGGATTGGGTGCCTATCCCGCTACCGATCCCAAGTTTCTGGGCATGCTCGGCATGCACGGCACATGGGAAGCCAACAACGCCATGCAACACTCTGACGTGTTGTTGGCTGTGGGTGCGCGCTTTGACGACCGTGTCATTGGCAATCCCAAACACTTTGCACAAAACGAGCGCAAGATCATTCACATTGACATTGACCCTTCCAGCATTTCCAAGCGTGTGAAGGTCGATGTCCCTATCGTGGGCGATGTCAAAGATGTTCTGATCGAACTCATCGCCATGATCAAAGAATCTGGCCTTAAACCCGACAGCCATGCCCTAGGGGCTTGGTGGTCCACCATCGACGGCTGGCGCCAACGCAATTGCATGAAGTACGACAGCGAAAACACCGAGGTCATCAAGCCCCAAAAGGTCATTCAAACTTTGTACAACCTGACCAAAGATGCTGATGCTTACATCACATCTGATGTGGGTCAGCACCAAATGTGGGCTGCCCAATATTACAAATTTAACGAACCTCGCCGTTGGATCAATTCAGGTGGCTTGGGCACCATGGGTGTGGGCATTCCCTATGCCATGGGCATTAAGTTGGCCAAGCCAGAATCCGAGGTGTTTTGCGTCACCGGTGAGGGCTCGGTGCAAATGTGCATTCAAGAACTGTCCACTTGCTTGCAATACAACACGCCCATCAAAATTGTGTCTTTGAACAACCGCTACTTGGGCATGGTGCGTCAGTGGCAGGAAATTGAATATTCCGGCCGTTACAGTCACAGCTACATGGATGCCTTGCCCGACTTTGTGAAGTTGGCCGAAGCCTATGGCCATGTGGGCATGCTCATTGAGCGCCCCGAAGATGTCGAGCCCGCATTGCGCGAAGCCCGCAAGCTCAAAGATCGCACGGTGTTCATGGACTTCCGTACCGATCCCACCGAAAACGTGTTCCCCATGGTTCAAGCAGGCAAGGGCATTACCGAAATGCTTCTAAGCCCTGAAGACCTCTAAGAACATTTTTAAAATCAATTTGAACCAATTTAGAAGAATCTATTGACCGCCAAGCCTGCACATTACCGTGTGCGGGGGAGGGCGGCGAAAAGAGGAATGGCACATGAAACACATCATCGCAGTCTTACTTGAAAACGAACCCGGTGCTTTGTCACGGGTGGTGGGTTTGTTCTCTGCAAGGGGTTACAACATTGAGTCGCTCAGTGTGGCCCCCACAGAAGACCCCAGCCTGTCACGCATGACCATCCAAACTGCTGGCTCTGACGATGTCATTGAACAAATTACCAAGCACCTGAATCGCCTCATTGAAGTGGTCAAAGTGGTTGACCTCACTGAGGGCGCTTACACCGAGCGAGAACTCATGCTTGTCAAAGTAAGAGCCGTCGGTAAAGAACGTGAAGAGATGAAGCGCATGGCCGACATCTTCCGTGGTCGCGTGATTGATGTCACCGACAAAAGCTACACCGTGGAACTGACGGGCGACCAATCCAAAAACGATGCGTTTTTGGAAGCCCTTGACCGCAGCGCCATTCTTGAAACAGTCCGTACTGGTGCCTGTGGCATTGGTCGGGGTGAGCGCATTTTGCGCGCCTAAACCCAAAATTTTTTAAACGATTTTTGAAGGAGAGAACCCATGAAAGTGTTTTACGACAAAGACTGTGACCTCAGCGTCATCAAAGGCAAAACAGTGGCCATCATTGGCTATGGCTCACAAGGCCACGCACACGCACAAAACTTGAACGACAGTGGCGTGAAAGTGGTTGTGGGTTTGCGCAAAAACGGCGCAAGCTGGCCCAAAGTAGAGAAGGCTGGCCTCACAGTCATGGAAGTGGCTGCCGCTGTGAAAGCGGCCGACGTGGTCATGATTTTGTTGCCCGATGAACAAATTGCCGACGTGTACCGCAACGATGTAGAGCCCAACATCAAAAAAGGTGCTTCTTTGGCATTTGCACACGGCTTCAACGTTCACTACAACCAAGTCATTCCCCGTGAAGACCTTGACGTTTGGATGGTCGCCCCCAAGGCCCCAGGCCACACAGTGCGTAACACCTACACACAAGGCGGCGGCGTGCCCCACCTGGTGGCAGTGCACCAAGACAGAAGCGGCAAAGCCATTGCTTTGGCACTCAGCTACGCCATGGCCAACGGTGGCGGCAAGGCCGGCATCATTGAAACCAATTTCAAAGAAGAAACAGAAACCGACTTGTTCGGCGAACAGGCAGTTTTGTGCGGCGGCGCCGTGGAACTCATCAAGATGGGTTACGAGACTTTGGTTGAAGCCGGCTACGCACCCGAAATGGCTTACTTCGAGTGCTTGCACGAGTTGAAGCTCATTGTCGACCTCATTTACGAAGGCGGCATTGGCAACATGAACTACTCCATCTCTAACAATGCAGAGTATGGCGAGTACGTCACGGGCCCTGAAATCATCAACGAGCAGTCACGCGAAGCCATGCGCAACGCCCTGAAACGCATTCAAACCGGTGAGTACGCCAAGATGTTCATC
>CAIODE010000010.1 GCA_903856875.1 uncultured Burkholderiales bacterium | reverse complement strand
TCGTGTGGGTTCAGTTCGCTTGCGGTTTACTTGCTAGGGCCAGTTGTGAAGGTGGCGGGTTTTACGCAACTCATGGTGGCGCTGACCGGCGTGGCGGCCTTGGGTGCCATCATCGTTTTGTTCTTGCCCAACGAAGCGCAGATGAATGCCCACTTAAAGAGCAGCAGTGGCAACCACCTCTAGGTTTGGATCTTCAGCCACTTATCAGGATCCCAAAATATGAAACTACCGAACAGTCTGCGTGCGCTTCAGCACCGGAATTTTCGGTTGTTCATTGTGGGTCAGGGCACCTCCCAAATCGGTAATTGGGTCCAATTGATTGCCACCAGTTGGCTGGTCTACAGACTTTCTGGCTCTACTTTGATGTTGGGTTTGGCTGCCTTCAGTTTGCAAATTCCCATGTTGGTGATCACCCCATTTGCAGGCGTCTTGCTTGACCGTCTGGATGTACGGCGCGTTTTATTTGCCACCAACACCCTGGCCATGGTGCAGTCCTTGGTCATGCTGTCTCTCATGGTCAGTGGACATATTGAAGCATGGCATGTGGTGCTGGGCAATGCGGTGCTCGGTTTAGGCAATGCCTTTGATGCACCAGCCAGGCAAGCCCTTATTTCTAAACTCTTGCCCGATCGCCAAGAACTGACCAACGCCATAGCGCTCAATTCAACTGTGATGAACGGCGCCAGGTTCATAGGCCCCATGTTGGGCGGTTTGGTCACGGCCACATTTGGCGAGGTTTGGAGTTTTGCCGTCAATTGCGTCATGCGCTTGGCTGTGCTGTCAGCGCTGCGTGCCACAAGCATTGCCATGCACGTTGTGAGCCACGGGCCGTCGAGTATCTTCAAGCAGCTCATGACGGGAGTTGAATACGCCTATGGCTTTTTTCCAAGCCGATGCGCCTTGGTCCTTCTGGCTGTCAGCAGTTTTTGTTTGCAGTCTTATGGCTCACTCATGCCATGGTTTGCCAGCGAAAGGTTTCATGGCGATTCTAGAACTCTGGGTCTGCTCTACAGCTCCGCTGGAATGGGCGCGGTTTGCGGCATGCTTTACTTGGCGACACGATCAAATATTCGAGGCTTGTTCAAAATCATTGGTTGGAGTGCAGGTTTCTCAGGGCTCAGCTTGGTGGCCTTCTCTTTCTCTGAAAGTTTGCCGCTGGCCTTGCCCATGTTGTTTGTGACATCTTTGAGCATGATGCTGACAGCAGCTTCGACCAACACAGTGCTTCAAAGCATCGTGCCCGATGAACTGAGAGGGCGAGTAGCAGCCGTGTATGTGATGTCCTTCTTGGGCATGTCACCTGTGGGCTCGCTGTGTTCTGGCTGGTTGGCCGATCACATTGGAAGTCCCAATGCACTGGCCATTTTTGGCGCAACAGGTTTCAGCGCAGCCCTTGTTTACGCGTACCATTTCAAACAAATTAGGGCCGAAATCTTGCCTTTGTATGAGGCGCTAGAAATACCCCCGCAGGATGCTTGAGCTTCTCAGGGTGTGTGTTGTGCCAAATAGGCAATGGCCGCAGCCATGCCATTGGGGCCATAGGGAATTTTTTGAACCGTCATGGCGGCTTCGATGCCCGCTAGCGCACCCAAAATCATGGGTTCGTTCATGTCACCCAAATGACCAATTCGAAAGACACGGCCAGCCAATGGACCTAAACCACCCGCAATAGCCACTTGAAATTTTTCGCGTGCCACAGTTCGCATGGCTTCTGGGTCAATGCCTGGCGCAACTTCAATGGCTGTGACCGAAGATGAGAATCCTTTTGGATCTTGGCAGTGCAGTTTGATCGCGCCAGCGCTAGACCAGCAATTGACGGCTGCTCTGACGGCTGCGCCCAATCGATGGTGACGAGCGTGCACGGCGGCCAGCCCCTCTTCTTGAAGCAAGCCCAAGGAAACCTCTAAACCTGCAAGGTGAGCCAAGGGTGGTGTGCCACAAAATTTGGCCGATTGGTTGTCGGTTTTTCGTTCTAACCAGCCCCAGTAGTAGCGAGGTTTGGCGTGTGCCTCAGACCAAGCAAATGCTTTGGCGTTGACTGCCACAAAGCCTAAGCCTGGCGGCATCATCAAGCCTTTTTGAGAGCTGCCAAGACACACATCAGCACCCAGTGCATCCATGTCAAAGGGTGCGGCGCCTAAGGAAGCCACGACATCGACCACGTACAGCGCAGGATGTCCCGT
Organism: uncultured Burkholderiales bacterium; assembly: GCA_903856875.1. Taxonomy (GTDB): domain Bacteria; phylum Pseudomonadota; class Gammaproteobacteria; order Burkholderiales; family Burkholderiaceae_C; genus Limnohabitans_A. The sequence goes on along the minus strand of CAIODE010000010.1, from coordinate 3,564 downwards.
GCGGTTCATGGCAGCGCGAATGGCATGGAGATCACTCGTGATGCCGCTTGCTGTGTCTGTATGTACCACCATGACCGCTGAAATTTTGTGCGCTGTGTCTGCGCGAAGTGCAGCTTCAATGGCGGCCGCATCAATTTGCTGACCTTCTGTATGCGGTGTTCTGGTGACAGACAGGCCTAAGCCGGTAGTTTGAATGGCCCATTGGTCAGAGAAGTGGCCGGAGCCTGCAATCAACAAGCTGTGTTGGTCAGAGCCCAAATTGGCTGATGCGGCTTCCCAAACGCCATGGCCATTGCTTGCATAAAAGAAAACATCGCAGGCGGGGGAGTGGAGCAACTCTTTCATGCCTTTTTCGCAAGCCGCAATGAGGGCACCCACGCGGGGGTCTGACAAGTCAGTCATGGGTCTTTGCATGGCGTGCATGACTTCATCGGGGACATGGGTTGGCCCTGGTGAGTGCACAAATCGAATGCCCGGCAGCCTTGGTGTGATGGGTGAACTCATGCTTTGTACTTTCATTGACAACGACAGTAGAGCATAAATTGAGTTTCAGGTTTCTGATCGAAGCGGTTGAGAAAAATTCAGGGGCTTTTAAAAAAAACACTAAACTACTTCTCAATCAAGCAGTCTTCAGGGAGACGTCTCATGCCAAACAAAATGCAGATCAGCCCTGACGACTTGGCCAATCGGGGTTAATGTCGAATGGAATCCCGCAGAGCATGGGTGGTTGTCTGGGCGACTTTTGTCTGCCTGGCAGTTATTTTTGGCGTGTCCTACTCATTTGCAGCATTTTTTGAAAATTTTGCCAAGGAATTTTCTGCACAGCGGGCTGATGTCTCTTGGATCTTTGGTCTTTGCGGGCTTGTTTACTTCGTATTAGGTGCCGGTGGCGGCATGTTAGCCGATCGATGGGGCCCTCGCCTGGTTTGCATGACCGGTATGGTTTTCATCGCCCTGGGCTTGTTTTTGACCAGCTTGGCGCAAAGTTTGACCACCGTCTATCTCAGCTACGGGCTTTTGGTTGGGTTGGGCATTGCCTTTGTCTATACCCCTTCCATCGCCTCAGTTCAGCCTTGGTTTAACAAGCGCCGCGGATTAGCTTCTGGCATTGCCAGCTCAGGAGTCGGTGCCGGCACACTCATTTTGCCTGTGGTCGTGAGCTATTTACTGACCGAGGTCAATTGGCGAGACGCGCTTCAAATGATGTCTGCAGGCGTACTTGTGTTTGGATTGAGTGCAGGATTTTTGTTAATGCGCGCCCCCAATCTGAACGGCAACACGAGTGGCCAACTGCCTGGTTTATCGCTTGCAACAGCTTTGAAAACGCCCTCATTTAAATGGCTCTACATGGGCACCTTGTTGGGTGCGCCAGTCATGTTTGTTCCCTTTGCGCACATTTCAGCGGCAGCCAGAGACGCAGGCGTGGCGGATGCTCAAGCTGTGGGTCTGGTGGGGTTGATTGGCATTGGCAGTTTAGTGGGTCGATTTGCAATTGGTTGGCTGGCCGATCGCATAGGTCGCATCAAAACCCTCATGCTGATGCTATGCCTCATGGGGTTGTCCTATTTGGTATGGGCTGGTGCACAAGACCGTTTGATGTTTGCTTTGTTTGCAATCTGGTTTGGGCTCAGTTATGGCAGTATTGTTTCCTTGCTGCCGGCCATCTGCATGGACCTGTTTGGAGGCAGGGCTGTTTCTGCCATCATCGGAACGCTTTACACCGGCGCGGCCTTGGGTAACTTGTTGGGCCCCGTTTTGGCGGGTCAGGTTTTTGACATGACTCAAAGTTATTCGCTCGTGATCTGGATCATGATGGGCGTTTCTGGCTTGGCGACCTACAGTTGCTGGCGTATCTTGAAGTACCCCAAGCACTTTGAATAAATAAGAAACGCTTGAGCGTATTTTGAATCAAGGTTGAAATGGAAATTAGTCAGTATTTGGTGATTGCCAGTTGTGCTGCCGTGCTCATTGGCATGTCCAAGGGGGGCTTGCCCTTGGTGGGCATGATGTCGGTGCCCTTGCTTTCCTTGGTGATGTCGCCCTTGAAGGCCGTTGTTCTTTTGTTGCCTGTCTACATCATTTCTGATGTTGTAGGCGTGTGGCTTTACCGAAGGAATTTCAGTGCCATCAATCTGAAAATCTTGGTGCCGGCCAGTATGGTGGGTGTCTTGATTGGGTGGTTCACGGCATCCATGATTTCGGACCTGACCATCAAACTCATCATCGGATTGGTAGGCGTGAGTTTTTGTTTGCAGACTTGGTTCAAGCGAGGGCAGGTTGAGGGCGCCTTGCCTGCATCGATTCCCAAAGGCGCATTTTGGGGTGCTGTTTCTGGTTTCACCAGTTTCATTGCCCATGCGGGAGGCCCTCCTTTTCAAGTCTTTATATTGCCCCAAAAGCTTCCCAAGGCAGAGTTTGCAGGGACTGCCACCATTTTGTTTGCCTTCATCAATTTGGCCAAAATTGGCCCTTATCAAAATCTCAGCCCTTACAGTTTGGATGATTTGATGAATGCGTTTGTCTTGGTGCCTTTTGCGCTTTTGGGCACCTTTTTAGGTGCCTATCTCACCAAACGAATTGCAGAAGCTTGGTTTTTTAAATTGGTTCAAGCGGGGCTCTTTCTGGTCTCTTTGAAACTGATCTGGGATGCAATCAGTGGCTAAACCTATGTTTTTAAACAATTTGTTTGTTGCCCTATTGTTTGCAAACTAATGGTTATTTAACTATTGGATTTACAACCATAAGTTGGTAAACTAGACTTGAAATGAACAAAATCACATTGCGAGCCATTACGGCCTTTACTAGAACGGATCTCAAAACCAGTGAGGGGTCTTTGTCCATCCGCGCAAGAGAGATCAACTACTTAGGCAAACAATATGTTGCGCTTGAGTCTGAGTCGTCTGCGGAATTGCTGGCGCTTTACCGCTGTATGAATCGTGGTGAATTAAAGCGATTGAAGCGTTGGCCAGCAGAGTTAACGGGCAAAAAACCAGTGGCTCAAAGCACGGGTGCTGCTTCCGATGAAAAGAAAACACCTGCCATTTTGGAGCTGTCGCCTCTCAAAGCAGCGGCCCAAATTAAAAAGACTAAGAAGCCAGCAGTACGGGCAACTGCTGCCAGCGTGAATCAAACGGACTTGTTTGAATCATAAAAAAACCGCACCATGTAAGTGATGCGGTTATGGGATACAGCACCCGCTACAAGAGCAGGTGTGAGTGACTTCATGAAGCGTGCGCAGCTTTCAAAATGGCATTGAACGTGCTGCTTGGGCACATGACTTTTTGCAGCAACTCAGCTGAAGGCATGTAATAGCCGCCAATTTCCACAGGTTTGCCTTGTCCTGCTTTCAATTCGTCCACAATTTTCTTTTCATTTTCAGTCAAAGATTTGGCCAAACTTGAAAATTTAGCTTGTAACTCTTTGTCTTCCGTTTGAGCGGCAAGTTCTTGTGCCCAGTACATGGCCAAGTAAAACTGGCTGCCACGGTTGTCCAATTCGCCCGTTTTGGTCGATGGATTTTTATTGTTGGCCAACAAGGACCCAGTGGCAGCATCAAGTGCTTTG
>CAIODE010000009.1 GCA_903856875.1 uncultured Burkholderiales bacterium | reverse complement strand
GGTGAGGTTGGAAAATTGTTCAAGCTAGCGATTGTCCATCAGATTGTGATTTTGGGTGGAACTTGCTGAAAAGTCGCAAAGTGTTGGCTGAAATCTGACCCGACTGAAAGTTTCGCAGGAGGCTTTGGTCTAGCGTTTGCATGCCAGCAGCCTGTCCTGTTTGAATGGCAGAGTAAAGTTGACTCACCTTGCCCTCGCGAATGAGGTTTTTGACAGCCGGCGTGCCCACCATGATTTCATGCGCTGCCACGCGGCCAACACCCCCCAACTGAGGGCACAGTGTTTGTGCCAAAACGGCAATCAGGTTTTCTGCAAACAAAGCGCGTACCGCATCTTTTTCGTGAGACGCAAACGCATCCACCAGCCGGTCAACGGCCTGAGGTGCGCTGGCCGTGTGCAAGGTGGACAAGACCAAATGACCGGTTTCGGCGGCTGTGAGAGCCAATCGAATGGTGGCCGCATCGCGCATTTCGCCCACCAAAATCACATCAGGGTCTTCACGCAAAGCAGCGCGCAAACCCGATTCAAAGTCAGGGGTGTCGCGCCCTACTTCACGCTGATGGATCAAACATTGAAGCGGTACATGCTCATACTCGATGGGATCTTCGAGGGTGAGCAGATGGCCTTCACAGTGTTGGTTGATGTCATGCAACAAGGCCGCAAGCAGCGTGGATTTGCCGCTGCCTGTGGGGCCAGTCATTAGAACCAAGCCATGCGCATGCCGGCCCCAAGAAGCCACGCATTCTGGTGCTCTGAGAGCTTTTAAATCTGGCAATGTGTCAGGAATCAGCCGCAAGGCCATGGCGGGGCCGCGCGCTTGCAAATAGGCATTGATGCGAAATCTGCCCAGCCCTTCCAACGACACAGCGAAGTCGAGATGGTTGAAGGCAAAGCCGATATTTGTTTGCGCCTCCACCCTAACCGGGCGAAGCGTGTCGAGAAGTTCCAACAAGGACCTGGCTTGAAGGGTTTGCAAATTGGCAGGGCTGTGCGGGTTGACCCAGCGCCGCATCTTGCCATCCATCCTGAGCCAAGGCACCTCACCTGCAGACAGGTGAACATCTGAGGCACCAAGGTTTCTTGCCTCCCGCAAGATGCGCTGCCAATCCATTGAATTTCCTTTGTGCTGTGAGATTTGTTAAGCTTGTTTCCATGCATGACACAGTTTCAAACAATCTTCAGAAAGTCCGCAAGCGAATTGAGCTTGCATCTACGGCGGCTGGCCGAGCATCAGACGCAGTGAAACTTTTGGCAGTCTCCAAGACCATGCCGGCGCAAGCTGTGCGTGAAGCACATGAGGCAGGGCAATTGGCGTTTGGTGAAAACTACATTCAAGAGGGCGTCGATAAAATCGCGTCATTGGCAGATCTGCCTTTGGAGTGGCATTGCATCGGCCCCATTCAAAGCAATAAATCCAAGTTGGTGGCTGAGAATTTTGCTTGGGTTCACAGCATTGACCGTTTGAAAATTGCCGAGCGTTTGTCTGCGCAAAGACCCGCTCATTTGCCGCCCTTGCAAGTTTGTTTGCAAGTGAATGTAGATGGTGGAAACAACAAAGCAGGCGTTGCACCGCCAGAACTTTTGGCATTGGCGCAAGCAGTTGCCAAGTTACCCCGCCTT
>CAIODE010000008.1 GCA_903856875.1 uncultured Burkholderiales bacterium | reverse complement strand
TTAAAGCCGCGCAAGACGTTAGCTTCGAAGTGCCTGAAGGGCAGTTGTTCACATTGCTAGGCCCTAGCGGTTGCGGCAAGACAACCACATTGCGTTCTATTGCAGGACTTGAAAAACCCTCGCTAGGCACCATTGCCGTCAGTGGTGCAACGGTTTACAGTTCTGAACAAAATGTGTTTGTGCCCCCTAACAAGCGCGGCTTTGGCATGGTCTTCCAGTCGTATGCCATTTGGCCGCACATGACCGTTTTTCAAAACGCCAGTTTCCCATTGGAAGTGGGGCAAAAGAAAATCAGCCGCAAAGACATTGAAACCAAAGTGATGCGTGTTTTGGAGTCTGTCGAGTTGGCCCAATACCACGACCGCGATGCCACGCGCTTATCAGGCGGGCAGCAGCAACGCTTGGCATTGGCTCGGGCCTTGGTCATGGAGCCCAAGTTGTTGTTGCTTGATGAGCCGCTTTCCAATTTAGATGCCAAGCTGCGCGAAAAAATGCGCTTTGAGTTGAAAAAAATTCAGCGTGAATTGGGCATCACAACCATTTACGTCACGCACGATCAATCGGAAGCCTTGGCCTTGTCGCACGAAATTGCTGTCATGCGAAATGGCCGGATTGTGCAGTTGGGCACACCTCGTCAAATATATGAAACGCCCAACAGCGAATTTGTGGCTGACTTTGTGGGCACCATCAATTTTGTGAAAGCCACTGTGCGGGACATCAATGCGACTGAAAAAACCATGGTGGTCGATTCAGAAATTGGCGTCATTGCAGTTCCAATGATCAACGACTTCCATGTGGGTGAAGAGGTGCAGGTCTGTGTGCGTCCCGAAGACATTCACCTCAGCGATTCAACGCCGCCAGTGAACCACGCGAACCATTATTTGGGCACCGTTTTTGCCAAAATATTTCTCGGTGAAGTGCTTGATTTTCAAGTGCAAGTCAACGAGAAAGTCATGTTGGCTCGCGTTCACCCAAGCCAAAAAACGCCAGTTGGCGCACCGATCCACATTGTGGTCGACCCCTCCAATTTCATTGTCTTGAAACATCAAAACTAATTCTTAAAAGCTAAAAGGAAAACCATGAGTGCTGATGACAAAAAAGCGCCTTCAACGGAATTCGTTCCGAATGAGTCGCACTACCACAGTAAGAAAGATCGCACCTTTGTGCGTGCCATTGCCGGCCCCTACAACTTAGGTGATGAATTGAAGCGCCTGCGCGCCATGCCGCGCGTGCGCAAGGGCAAAGACATCAAATTCAACGATGGCCCACAGGCTTTTAGCCGTCACTATGTCGAGCCCAAAGATGGCATCACACAAACCTTTCACATGCACTTGGAAGAGTACGGCCCTGGCGGCAACTCACAAAAGCACGGCCACGTGAACGAAGCAGCCTTCTACATTTTGGATGGCACAGGCTATGAAATTCACGACGGCATTCGCTACGACTGGAAAGCTGGCGACATTGCCGTGGTTCACAACAACTGCGTGCACCAACACTTTAACGCCAGCAACGAGCGCCCTGCTCGCGCCTTGGTCATCAAAACCAAGCCCATGTACATGTTCATGAACATGTTGTTCCAGCACCAAGTCGAACCCCGTCCCAGCGAGCCTGCACCCGGTGGTGAAGGCTTTGTGGCGCGCAACGACGAAGAAGACTTTAACCATCCAAAGGGAGGCTACTAAGATGGCTTGGGACGAATCAAAATCATGGTTGCAAGGCAACCAACAAGGCCAGTATTACCAAGGTCTTTTGGACGACGCAGAGCAAATGCCTGCGCGCAATGCCAAGCGTCACAAAGTGGTGCGCCCTGATGACATGCCATGGGAGATGGCGCGTCAAGGTTTGCTCAAGCACTTGCTGAATGAGTCCATGAACACGCGCATTGAAACTGTCGATGCCTACATGCAAATCATTCCACCCGGCAGCAAGTCGGGCAAGCACCGCCACTTGGCTGAAGAGTGTGTGTATGTGCTCGAAGGCCGCGGTTACGACTTGCACCAAGACTGCGATGTCGAAATCACGGACACCTACCACTGGAAGCCCCAAGACGAAATCAAGCGTTATGAGT
>CAIODE010000007.1 GCA_903856875.1 uncultured Burkholderiales bacterium | reverse complement strand
TGGAGCAAAAAGACGCCAGTCCAGAACAGCTCAAAATTCAAGAGGTCTACAGCGGCATCATGGCCGTGCCCGCCAAACAACTCAAAAAATGGCTGGCCAAACTTGACAACAAAAATGCGCAAGGCGAGTACTACCTCACCGATGTGGTGAAGTGGGCAGTGGCCGATGGTGTGAAGGTTGTGGCGCATCGCATTCAAGACGAACTGCAAGTGACAGGGGTCAACAGTCCCCAACAGTTGGCCCAATTGGAGCGCGCTTATCAGTTGCAAAAAGCAAACGAATTGATGTTGCACGGCGTGCGTTTAGCCGACCCTGCACGCTTCGATGTGCGTGGTGAATTGCATTGCGAAGCCGATGTTGAAATCGATGTGAACTGCGTGTTTGAAGGCCAGGTGCAATTGGGCGAAGGCGTGCGCGTTGGCCCCAACTGCGTCATTGCCAATGCTTGCATTGCAGCAGGTGCCGTCATTCATGCGTTCACCCACATCGATGGTGAAAAGTTTGGCGTGACAGTAGGGGAGGGCGCCTTGGTGGGCCCCTTCGCCAGACTGCGTCCCGGTGCGCAATTGGGCGCCGAAGTTCACATTGGCACTTTTGTGGAAGTTAAAAATTCCACCTTGGCCAAAGGCGCCAAAGCCAATCACTTGGCTTACCTAGGCGATGCCACCGTGGGCGAACGCGTGAACTTTGGCGCAGGCAGCATCACAGCCAATTACGACGGTGCCAACAAGCATCGCACCATCATCGAAAACGATGTGCACATTGGCAGCAACTGTGTGTTGATTGCACCGGTCACCCTCGGCGCTGGTGGCACAGTGGGCGGTGGTTCCACCATTTCCAAAAACACCGAACCCGGTGCATTGAGTGTGGCGCGTGGCAAGCAAGTGAGCATTGCCAATTGGAAGCGGCCGCAGAAAACGCCTAAGGCGAAGTGAAGGCTTCGGCAGAAGGCCGATGCATCTTTGAGCAGGCCTGAATCAGCCCGGATGCTTAAGTGCGTGGTAGCGTTATCTGAGTGCCAAATTTGGCGCGCTTCACGCTGAAAAAAGCTTTGACGTTGCGCACGTTGGCATCTTGCGTCAAAAGCTTTTGCGTGAAAGATAAGTACGAAGGCATGTCGGGCACTTGCACCACCAGCATGAAATCCGGACCCGGTGACACGCGCCAACATTGTTGAACTGCGGCCTCTTGAATGGCGCGTGTTTCAAAGGCCAGCAACAACTCTTCGCCTTGTTTGTCTAGGCTGACTTCAATCAAGGCTGTGACGCTGTGGCCCAAAAGGCGCCCCAATTTGTCGGATGACAAAATGGCCACTTGTTTTTCAATCCAACCCTCTTGCAGCAAACGTTTGGTGCGGCGCAGGCAAGTGGGCGCGGAAATGCGCAATTTGTCGGCCAATGCAATGTTGCTGATACTGGCATTGGCTTGCAAAATGGCCAGAAGTTGGAGGTCGGTGGTGTCGAGGTTGCCAGAAGCAGTGCTTGAATCAGTAATCATTATTTATTTCATTAAGTAATTTATTATGAAATAATAATCCAAATTAAATTGAATATGAAATATAAATTCAAATAAATTGTTTTTATTTGCATTTAATTTCTTATTCAGAAGCCTAAGATCGTCTCACATTCAATTTAAAGGCTTGACCCATGTGCGGCATTGTTGGTGCAGTTTCAGACAGAAACATCGTTCCCATCTTGGTTCAGGGCTTGCAGCGCCTTGAATACCGAGGTTACGACTCCTGCGGCGTGGCCATCCATGAAGCCAGTCTCAAGCGCAGCGTGGGCGGTTTAAAGCGTGCTCGCAGCACTTCGCGTGTGTCCGAATTGATGACGCAAATTGAAACCGATCATTTGGACAGCGGCACAGGCATTGCGCACACCCGATGGGCCACACACGGTGCGCCTGCGGTGCACAACGCCCACCCGCATTTCAGCTCGGGTCCTGGCACCTTGGCAGAGCTCAAAGACAAACCCGGCCGCGTGGCCTTGGTGCACAACGGCATCATTGAAAACCACGATGAGCTGCGTGCTCAATTGCAGGCCAAGGGCTACGTGTTTACCAGCCAAACCGATACCGAAGTTATTTCGCACTGGGTGGACAGTGTGTACGACGGCGATTTATTCGATGCTGTCATAAGAACAGTGATCGTA
>CAIODE010000006.1 GCA_903856875.1 uncultured Burkholderiales bacterium | reverse complement strand
TGCCCTCACCGACCCTTCGATCGGTATCGACCAAAGCGGCCTTGACGAAAGGCGAGTCAGCGCGTTCCACCACCACATCGAGCAATGGGTAAATGCCCTTTTGCAGCCCCAGTTTTTGAAGCTGCTCAATCGAGGCCAAGGCATGACCCGTTTGAAGCAGCTTGAGCATTTCATCGAACAAGCGGCTTTGCGGCACATCTGCCAACAAGCCCAACATGATGGCCAAGGGTTTGGCTGTTTTGGTTTCAAGCTTGAAACCCAACTGACTGAGTTTGGCAGCAAACCTGACTGCACGAATGATGCGGACTGGATCTTCGCGATACCGGGCCACAGGATCGCCAATCATGCGCAAGACTTTTTTATTCGCGTCCTGCATACCGCCGTGGTAATCCACCAGATATTGCGACTCTGGGTCGTAGTACATGGCATTGATTGTGAAGTCGCGGCGGGTGGCGTCTTCATCTTGAGGGCCCCATACGTTGTCGCGCAGAACACGTCCACTTGAATCAACGGCGTGTTTCATACCGGCCAATTCAGACTTGCTGGTTTTTTCATTGCCCTTGACTTGCTCGGCCGCGCGGTTGTCCAAATGCGCCCTGAAAGTGGAGACCTCAATGACCTCGTGCTCGCGGCCACGGCCATACACCACGTGAACAATGCGAAAACGACGGCCAATGATGAAGGCTCTTCTGAACAAAGCTTTCACTTCCTCTGGGGTTGCATCTGTTGCAACGTCAAAATCTTTAGGGCGCAAACCTAACAACAAATCGCGCACGGCACCGCCCACCACATAAGCTTCGTACCCAGCATCTTGCAAAGTACGAACCACACTCAGTGCACGGTCGTCGACCAAGCTTGGGTCAATGCCATGAACAGAAGCGGGGATTTCGACACGCTTGCCAAAGTCAGTCGCGGCGTGACTTGTGCTCGGCTTACCGAGCATTTTTTGAATGAATTTTTTAATCATGAGAAGAGTTGAAGTATGCGCCACCCTCGATCGGTCGCAAGTTGACGCAAACGCGTATCTGGATTCACAGCCACTGGAATTTGAGCCCGTTCCAGCAAAGGCAAATCATTGATTGAATCCGAATAAAAAGTAATCTGCACGTCTTGCCAAGTTTTCTGATGCGAGCTTAACCATTGCTCAACTCTAAGCACTTTGCCTTCTTTGAAAGACGGTGTGCCGAAAATTTCGCCTGTGATCCAAGCCTGGGAATCTCTCGCCAACTCAACTGCAATCAGTTCTTGAACGCCAAAAGCTTGCGCAATGGGACGGGTTATGAACTCGTTGGTTGCCGTGACAATCATGACGTGATCACCTGCATTTTGATGCCCTTTCACCAACTCAAGGGCCTGCGGTTTGATCTGCGGCAGGATGGTTTCTTTCATGAATTGCGCGTGGGCTTGAGCAGCTGCTTCAGGCCCCCTTAAGCGCACAGCTTCCGTCGCAAAACGAACATAGTCGTGAATGTCCAAAATACCCGCTTGGTAATCGGCATAAAACTGATCATTTTTAGCCTTGAATAAAGCAGGATCAGTCCAGCCAATTCGGTTTGTAAATTCACCCCAAGCGTAGTCAGAGTCAATTGGCAACAAGGTATTGTCTAGGTCAAAAAGCGCCAAGTTCATGCGCTCTCCAACATGGACTTGATCAATGGAATGGTGATGGCTCTTTGCGTTTGAAGCGCAAACTGATCCAGATGATCAAGGAGTGACATCAAACTGCTCAAGTCGCGGGTGAACCTACTGAGCATGTAACTCATCACTTCGTCACTCAAAAAGAGTCCCCGCGAATCTGCCTCTTGTCGCAGTACCGCTCTCCGCTCTGTGTCACTCAAAACTTGCAGGGCATACACATGCCCCCAACCCAATCTAGAACGCAAGTCATCGCGCAGCTTCAAATCTGCTGGCGGCAACATGCCTGCTGCCAGAACCCACCTGGGTGAGCCAGATTTGGGGGTGAGCGCATTGACAAACCAATTGAAGGCGACTTGTTGTTGCTCTATGTTGTACAAATGAACATCGTCCATCATGACGGCACCCCAGGACTCGTCAAACACAGGGCGATCTTGCTGATTGGCATCTAAGCAACCTACCGAGACACCTTTCTCCAACAATGCAGAATGCACCGCTTGCAGCAAATGTGATTTACCAGAGCCACTCTCGCCCCACAAGTAGGTGGGCACTGGGCTGGGCATTTGACTTGAAGTCCACAACTTCAAATGCTGAAGTGGTGCAAGGTTAGGGCCTGAAAAAAAACTTTCCAAACTGGGGACTGTGTGCAAGCCAATGTCTAGGGCCAACTGCTTCATGCATGAGGCCCGCGGTAAAGTTGACTGTCAAAATACTGATCACGAACTCTTCGCAGTGCAACCAAAATCACGGCACTGGCTGGCAAGGCTACAAGCACGCCTACAAAGCCAAAAATTTGACCCAGTGCCAACAAAGCAAATATGACAGCCAAGGGGTGCAAACCAATCCGCTCACCCACCCATTTTGGCGTCAACCAAAAACCCTCAATGAGTTGACCCACACCAAAAACAAGTGCCACCATCACAACAGCCTTGAGTGACGCAAATTGCAAAATA
>CAIODE010000005.1 GCA_903856875.1 uncultured Burkholderiales bacterium | reverse complement strand
GGCAATGGCTTCGTTGCCGGCAGGATCTTGGTTGCCAAACTGATTGCAGGGAAAACCTAAAACAGCCAAGCCTTGGTCTTTATAAGCTTGGTAGATTTTCTCAAGACCGCCAAATTGAGGCGTGAAACCGCAGGCACTTGCCGTGTTCACGATCAACATGACCTTGCCTTGCAATTGGCTCAGCGCCAAGCCTTGGCCATTCATTTGAACGGCTTCAAAATCGTAAATTGTTTTCATGTGATGCACCTTCAAGGGGGTTAAAGCAAGTTGCGATTAACCATGTGAGTGATCATTTTTAGCCACTTCAATCAATTGTTGCAACTCTTCACTGTGATCTTGCATATTGCGCTCGTGCCAGCGTTTGATGAGCCACATGAAGCTAGCCACCACCAAGCCAAAGGCGGTGATGGCGCCAAAGGCAGAAAGCCCCATGCCTGTTGAGAAACTGTACAAGCCACCCAGCAGCAAAATACAGAGTTGTTCATTGAAGTTTTGAACCGCAATAGATCTGCCGGCACCCATCAGGTTGTGGCCTCGGTGTTGCAACAGCGCATTCATGGGGACCACCAAAAAGCCACCCAGTGCGCCCAACAAAATCAAGAAAGGTGCGGCCACCCACACGTTCTCAATGAAGTTCATGCCAACAACAAGCAAGCCCATCCCAACGCCCAAAGGCATGACCCGCGTTGCTTGGTGCAACTTCATTCGCACGGAGGCTACCACCGCACCAACAGCGGTGCCAATGGCAACGACACCGACCAAACTAGAGGCTTGGGTGGTGGAATAGCCTAAAGCAGCCGCGCTCCAAGCCAAGACGATGTAGCGCAAGTTGCCCGACACGCCCCAAAACAAGGTGGTGGTTGCCAATGAGATTTGACCCAAACGGTCTTTCCAAAGGCGTGTATTGCAACCCCAAAAATCGGGCAGCAGGGCCCCTAAATTTGGAGGCATGCTGCGCATGGCCACGCCTGTGTTGGGGATTCGTGTGTTGAACCAAGCTGCCATAGCATAAAAGAGAATCAATAACAAAATGGCGGCTTCGGGGGGCGTGTCGATGCCCGTTTCTAAAAACGGGAAGTCAAAACTCAACAAGTACTCAGAAACATGAGAGCCTACCAATTGCCCACCGATCAAGACACCCAAGATGATGGACGCAATGGTCAATCCTTCGATCCAGCCATTGGCTTTGACCAGTTGGGAGGCGGGCAGCAACTCGGTCAAGATGCCGTATTTGGCAGGCGAGTAAGCCGCAGCGCCCAGGCCCACGATGGCATAAGACAGCAAGGGGTGCGTGCCAAATAGCATCATCAAACAGCCCACCACCTTGATGGTATTGCTGATGAACATGACTTGGCCTTTGGGTCTGGAGTCGGCAAACGCGCCCACAAAAGGCGCCAGCACAACATAAAACAAGGCGAACATGGGCACCAAAGCAGCGCGTTGCCACTCAGGGCCGCCACTGGTGCGGATGAGTTCAACAGCCGCGACAAACAGCGCATTGTCGGCCAGTGAGCTGAAAAACTGGGCCGCCATGATGGTGTAAAAACCGCGCTTCATGAAATCATGCAGTGAGTCGATAGGGCATAGGGCCGAAGTCGAAAATATGAAAATGGAACAAAGCAACACCTGCTTTGCAGTTGTTGGCCTAAGTTTCATTTATATCACGCTCTGAAGTGACACAATCTAGGCTACACACTTTGCGATAGATCTTTGTTTTTGAACGACTCGACATGCCTAGACCGATTCAGGCCACCATTGACCTTCAAGCCTTGCGCCACAACTTAGCGCTCATTAAATCGACCGCACCCGATGCCTTGGTTTGGGGGGTTGTCAAAGCCAATGCTTATGGCCACGGCATTGAAAGAATTTTTGAAGGTTTGCGAGCGGTCGATGGCATTGCACTTCTAGACTTGTCAGAAGCCGAGCGGGTCCGGCAGATGGGCTGGCGCGGCCCCATCCTTTTGTTGGAGGGTGTTTTTGAAACCCGCGATCTAGAGCTTTGTTCGCGACTTAATTTGTGGCACGTGGTGCATTGTGAAGCGCAAATTGACATGCTGGCTATTCACAAAACCCATTTAGGCCATCGCGTATTCCTCAAAATGAATACGGGTATGAACCGTTTGGGATTTGCCCCGCAAGCATTTCGAGCCGCTTGGACACGCTTGAATGCACTGCCCCAAGTCGATGAAATCTCGCTCATGTCGCATTTCAGTGATGCCGATACCGACAAAGGGATTGCGGCAGCCATGGCAATTTTTCAAGAATACACCCACGATTTATCGGGCGAACGCAGCCTGTGTAACAGCGCCGCCACCTTGCGCCATGCCAAAGATTTAAAGGTCCGCTCAGATTGGGTGCGACCAGGCATTGCGCTGTATGGCAGCTCACCAGACCATCCAGCCCATACCGCAGATCAGTGGGGTCTGAAACCGGTCATGAGTTTGAATGCCGACATCATCGGTGTGCAGCATTTGCAAGCCGGTGACTCGGTGGGCTATGGCTCTTTGTTTGTGGCAGACCGTCCCATGCGAATTGGCGTTGTGGCCTGTGGCTATGCTGATGGCTACCCCCGCCACGCGCCCACTGGCACGCCCGTTTGCGTCGATGGCGTTCGATCACGGACATTGGGCCGCGTCAGCATGGACATGATCACGGTCGACATCACCGATTTGCCGCAAGCCGACATGGGCAGTGAAGTCACCTTGTGGGGTCAGCCGCAAAAAATCAGCAACCCCACTGGTGGTGTTTCGATCGATGAAGTGGCCAGCGCCGCAGGCACTGTGGGCTATGAGTTGATGTGTGCTTTGGCGGCGCGCGTTCCTGTCACGGTGATGGACACGCTTTGAACGTCAAGAAGCAAAACACCTTGGCCTTGATGGCCGCATTTGTTTTAATTTTGATTTGGGGTGCCAACTTCAGCGTTCAAAAGTATTTGCTGGACACGTTGTCACCCAGTGGTTTTTTGCTGGGTCGTTACATCATCATGCCGACATGCGCATTGATCATGATGCGCGTCACGCTGGGCCGCTTCTTTCCACCGATGGCGCGAAAAGACATTTTTGAACTGGCGAGTTTGGGCTTTGTCGGACACAGCTTGCATGTGGGCATTGTTTGTTATGGCATTCATTTGTCGACGCCCTTTTCAAGCTCTGTGATCTTAGCGTGTGGCCCCATTTTTACCTTGCTCATTTTGAGATGGAAGGGGCACGAAAAACTTCAGCGCTACCAAGTTTTGGGTGTCACGATCGCCTTCACCGGCGTGTTGCTGTTTCTTTCCGAAAAAATCATGAAAGGTGATTTGCGCGCGACGGGTGGCGACTTGGTCTTGTTTGTAGCCTCTGTTTTATTTTCTTATTACACCGTGCAAGCCAAACCACTGCTTGAAAAACATGGCAGCATTTTGACCATGGGTTATGCCACCCTGTTGGGCGGCTTGCCCGTCATGTTGTTGTCAATCCCCGCTGGCCTTGAAGCACCTTGGGCCAGTCTGGGTGTTCAGGGGTGGGCGGCAATGGGCTGGTCTGTTTTGATTTCTGCCTTTGGTGGCTGGTTTGTTTGGGGCTGGATCAACCAAGTCAGAGGCGTCGCCAGAACAGCGCCTCTCATGTACCTCATGCCACCTGTCGCTGGCTTTTTTGCTTGGGTCATGACAGGTGAGCAATACACCGCAAGCAAATTGGTGGGTGCTGCTATTGCCTTGTTAGGCGTGGCTTTTGCACAATTTGCCCCTCAGCGAAAAAATCCATCGTAGGCTGTTTTCAAAATCAGAGCGCCCACAACGGCCAAGAAGGCATAGCGCACAAAGCCCGCACCATGCTTCAGTGCCAGTCGAGTTCCAATGAGGCTACCGACGACATTGGCCAAGGCCATGGGCACGGCCAAGTGCCACCACACATGGCCCTGCAAAGTGAACAGCACCAAGGCTGAAAAGTTGGTGGCGGTGTTCATCAGCTTGGCCGAGGCCGAGGCGTTCAAGAAGTCATAGCCCAGCAAACGGACGTAGGCAAAGACAAAAAAGCTGCCTGTGCCTGGTCCAAAAAACCCATCGTAAAAACCAATCAACAAGCCGATTGAAGCGGCTGCAAGGGACTCACTTCGGCCCTGAAACCGAGGCGCATGCAATTGCCCCATTTCTTTTTTGACGACGGTGTAAATGAGCAAGCCTAAAAGCAAAAATGGCAAGGCTTTACGCAAAAAGCTGGGGTCCACTTGGGTCACGGTCCATGCGCCACACGCCGAGCCTAGTAGGCCTGCTGCTGCTGCAGGAAACAAAGCAGCCCATCGCATGTCAACTTTTTTGCTGAACTGGTAGGTGGCAAATGCCGTGCCCCAAATGGCCGCGCTTTTATTGGTGCCAACCAAAGTGGCTGGGGGGGCTGTAGGAAAGGTGGCAAACAGGGCGGGGATCAAAATCAGACCGCCGCCACCCACGATGGAGTCGACCATGCCGGCAAACAAGGAAGCCAGAGAGACGAGCAATATTTCCATCAAAAAAAAAGCGCCGCTTTCGCGACGCTTGTAAAAAGTCACATCTCGTTTTGGATGTTTAT
>CAIODE010000004.1 GCA_903856875.1 uncultured Burkholderiales bacterium | reverse complement strand
TGGCTTGGCCTTGTGGGTACATGCGCAGGGTTGACTCTTTCACAGCCGACCACCCGCCGTTGTCCAAGAGCACCGTCAAAATGGGCAAGCCATACTGACTGGCAACGGCATAGACTGAGCTTGGATTGCTGAAGTAAAAAGAGCCATCGCCCACAAAATGAATCACCCTGTTGTCAGCTTGCGCCAGCTTCATGCCCAGCGCTGTACCCGCTGAAAAACCAAGACCCCCACCCGACAAGCCCATCAAGCTGCCAGGCACCTCGCGCGGTATTTGCTCAAACACTGCCATGGTGTTGCGAATGGCTTCATTGAGCACCACGTCATGCAATCGAATTTGTTGCCCCATCACGGCGCAAAGGTAATGTGGGTTGATGGCATTGACAACCCCCGGAACTTGGGCCTGAGATGCCGCTCTGATACGGTTTTGTGCATGGGCTGCTTGTAAGGCCAAACCTCTTGCCGCTGCTTTTGCTTTGAACTCTGGCGTGGCACTGGCTTCAATGATCTCAATCAATTGCTTGATCAATCGAACACTGTCGCCCTCGATGCGCGCATTCAATGGAAAGCCCCACATGGGAATATCGCGCTTGATGGCATCTACATCCAACTGCGCCCAATAGGCATTGGGATTGACTCGCGTCGTTTTGGGAATCCAGGGAACGTCGACATCGACCATCAATCCAAAGTCGGCTTGCTCTGTGAATGCCGCTGGGTTGTAGCCACCAAAATAAGGCGAGTCACGCCGGATGTTCATGTAAATGGTGTTGAATTCACAAACCCGCATGCCACACAAAATGGCCAATTTTTCTATCAGCGCAGGCGCCTCGTGATTCCTGCCGGCATAGGCACTGACCAACATGGGATTTTCAGAACGCATGAGCTGTTCAGCGATGGCTCGAACTGCACTTGCATCTGCTCCTTGAGCTTTGACGGGCAAATGATTTTGATGGCCAAAGGCACCTAGGCTGGCAGCGTCAACGGGTGCCGCTAAAACCTCTCTGGGCAATGTGAGGTAGACGGGTCCGGTAGGGTCACTTTGCATGACCGCGCCAGCCCTAGACACCACTTCATGCGCCATGGAGGGCCATGCCAAGTTGTACTCCCATTTGACATACGGCCTCACTACACTGGCTTGATCAAAGGGCTCTTGAATGAAATGAACGTAGGTGTCACGGCCACCTGTTGCATCATCGAAGGTGCTCATGGGCGCGCGACCTGCAATCAGGAGAACAGGTATTCTTGTGCGGCAAAGATTGTGCAAACCCATGGCAGCATTGGCAGTGCCCGCATCAACGTGTACCAAAACGGCTTGTCCACGACCCGTCGCCACGGCATAACCGCCGGCCATGTGAACCGCTGTATTTTCGTGCGGACACAAAATTAACTTTGGAAATGCGCGGCCTTGCTCACGCCAATGCGCCATCTCTTCAATCAAGGGCGCATGGTCTGTACCCAAATTACAAAACAAATATTCAATGCCTAAATCAACCAAGCCTTGCAGCAAGTCGTTGGCGGCGGTGCGGATGTATTCTTGTGACATGGCTTATTTATTTGACAGACCCGCTGCCTTCACGACAGGCAACATCTGTTTGAGTTCAGATTCGATTCTTTGTTTGACAACTTCGGGCCCAGCGCCATCGCTCTCATGGCCCAATTTGGCAAATGACTCACGGGTGCTGGGCATTTCCAAATACTTTTTCAACTCTTGACCCACTCGCGACACGATGTGGGCCGGCGTCTTGGCCGGTGCATACAGCGCCATCCAAATTTCAAATTCGATGCCGGGGTACCCAGCTTCAGCCAAGGTAGGGACTTCAGGCATAAAGCGTGATCTTTGGCTTGATGCCACCGCCAAGGCGCGCAAGGTACCGCCTTGAATTTGACCTTTCACAGGCGCAAGGTCGGCCATGACCATGACCACCCGGCCCGTGACCAAATCAGCAATGGCAGGCGGAAAGCCCTGATAGGGAACATGGATCATGTCAACGCCAGCACTTTGCGCCAGCATGGCCGTGCCCACATGTCCCATCGAGCCAATGCCATTGCTGGCGTAAGGCAGCCTGCCAGGTTTCGATTTGGCATCTGCCATCAAGTCTTTGAGTGTGTTGAAGTTGTTGGCGGGTGCCGTGATTAAGAAGAACGGCAAGCGAGACACCATGCTCACTGGCACAAAATCAAGCAGCGGCTCAAACGGTAATTTGCCCAGATGCGTTAACGGCAACAAGGACATGGTGGAGCCGCCTGTGAGCAGGAAGGTATACCCATCTGGCGCAGCACGTGAAACCATTTCAGCACCGATGACCGTGCCCCCACCCGGCTTTGCATCAACCACAACCGACTGGCCCAAAACAGTGCTCAAGTGTTGCGCCACCAATCTTGCCGCTGCATCAACGCCACCGCCCGCTGGGTAAGGCACCACAATGCGAACTGTTTTGGCGGGCCAATCTTGTGCCAATCCCCAAAAAGGGAGCGCGCACAAAATCAGGAAACAGGTGAACTGACGAAAAAAGTGCGTCTGCATAGGTTTGCCATTACAACGAATATTTGTCTTCGCACGCTATCACGCCCCCCTCTTTGAGGAAATGATGGAAACCCCAAGCACGTGAGTTTGTGTCACAGTAAATCGCATCCCTGTTCTTTCCGTTTGACGCCGGTACCCGCCTAAGTTCAAGCCCTCATTGCAATTGAAGAAATGCATCGCTAAAGTGCAGCTAAATTAGGAGCTCTTATGCGCAGTCGTTTGTTTCATTGGGTGTCTTTTGGGTTAATGGCCGTTTTAGGCTCGCTGTTGTCTCTTTCAGCATTTGCCCAAGCTGCAGACTATCCTTCAAAGCCCATCAAAATTGTGGTCACCTTTCCGCCTGGTGGAAGCGCAGATGCCATCATCCGAATTTTGTCGACACGGATCAACGACAAAATGGGACAGCCCTTGGTCATTGACAATCGGCCAGGCGCGGGCGGCAACATTGGCCTGAGTGTGGTTGCGAAAGCTGCTCCAGACGGCTACGTATTGGGCGTAGGGGCTGCTGGAGGGCTCACAGCCAATTCCAGTCTTTACCCTCAAATGCCTTTTGATGTGGCCAAAGATTTTCAGCCCATCACCATGCTGGCCGCCATTCCGTTTGTCTTGGTAGGTCACCCGTCAGTGCCCGCAGAGAACATGCAGCAGCTCATTGCTTTTGCCAAGTCGCAGCCTGGCAAAGTATCTATTGGTCACGGGGGCAATGGCACCGCCATGCATTTGTCGACGGCTTTGTTCACTCAAATGACGGACCTCAAAATGATCGAAGTCCCTTACCGCGGCTCTGGGCCAGCCGCCATGGACACACTGTCGGGGCAAATTCAATTGTCAATCACAGACTTAGCAGCCGCACTGCCTCACATCAAAGCGGGCAAGTTGAAAGCTTTTGCCGTGACCAGCCCCAAACGACTGAACAACTTGCCTGAAGTCCCCACACTTTCTGAAAGTGGCCTAACGGGCTATGACTCCACAGGCTGGTTTGGATTGGTAGCTCCAGCAGGTACGCCAGCGGCCATCATTCAACGACTGAACACAGAATTTACGGCAGCCTTAAATGACGAGGCAATCAAAACTCAAATGCGTCAAAGTGGCATGGAACCTGTTGCTACGAGCATGGAAGGGCTGGACGCCTACATCAAAAGCGAAACCCAAAAATGGGCCAAAGTCATTCGCCAAGCCAACATCAAACTGAACTGAAGCATTTATGAATTTGAAATTTGACAGCGATGTGCTGGTGGTCGGTGCAGGCCCTGTTGGTTTAACTTTGGCCATGGACTTGGCACGCAATGGCGTCAAGGTTCACATCGTTGAGGTTCGCAAATTTGCAGAACCTCCCAACGTCAAATGCAACCATGTATCTGCCAGAAGCATGGAAAACTTTCGAAGACTGGGCGTTGCACCCAGTTTGCGTGAAGCTGGACTGCCAGAAGACTATCCAAATGACGTGGTGTTTCGAACCGCCATGACTGGCACAGAACTCACACGCATTCCCATTCCTTGTCGCAAAAACAGGTACACAGAACGAGGCGGGCCCGATACCGAATGGGACACGCCTGAACCGCCGCACAGAATCAATCAGATTTACCTAGAACCACTGCTGTTAAAACACGCCGTGGCACAAGATGGCGTGACACTGATCAATCGGACGCAAGTGACCGATTTCGTTCAAGATGAAAATGGCGTTAGTGTTACCTTGTTGAATTTGGACACACACGTGAGCCAAGTTTTGCGTGTTCAATATGTGGCAGGCTGTGATGGTGGAAGCTCGTTTGTGCGCAAAAAAATAGGCGCCAAACTGGAAGGCACAGAAGTCATACAGCGCGTTCAATCGACCTACATTCGCGCGCCCCAGTTGGCCGCTCTTTTGCCTGGCAAACCCGCATGGTGCTACTACGCTGTGAACACACGACGCTGCGGCACTGCGTTCGCCATAGATGGCCATACAACGTGGCTGGTTCACAACCACCTCCATCCTGACGAACCAGAATTTGATTCAGTCGATCGCGATCAGTCCATTCGACATATTTTGGGCGTAGACGCCCAATTCGAATACGAAATCATCACCAAAGAAGATTGGGTAGGCAGAAGGTTGCTGTCCAATCACTTTCGCGATCGCCGCGTTTTTTTAGCCGGCGATGCTGCACACCTTTGGGTGCCCTATGCAGGTTATGGCATGAACGCAGGCATTGCAGATGCCACCAACTTGGCTTGGCTAATGGGTGCTGTGGTCAAGGGTTGGGCCCATGCCAACATCTTAGATGCCTATGAAGCCGAGCGGCATCCCATCACTGAGCAGGTATCTCACTTTGTGATGAACCACGCGCAGAAGATGATCAAGGCAAGGCGTGCCGTACCGCACAACATTGAAGCTTTAGATGCTGAGGGCGCTGCAGCGCGTGAGTTGGTTGGTACTGAAGCTTATGACTTGAATGTGCAGCAGTTTTGTTGTGAAGGCTTGAATTTCGGCTACTTTTACGAAAAATCGCCCATCATTTTTCACGAAGCTGAACCTGCTCCCGCATACACCATGGGCTCTTTCACGCCCTCCACATTGCCTGGTTGTAGAGCGCCTCACTTTTGGCGCCAAGACGACACATCGCTTTACGATTCATTGGGAAATGGCTACAGCCTGCTTCGATTTGACAGCCAGATTAACGTGCAAGAACTCTTGGCGCTTGCTGAAGCCTCGAACATGCCCCTTCATCTGATCGATTTAGAAGACGAAGCACACAAGCCCTTAGCCTATGAACACCCATTGGTTTTGTGCAGAACAGATCAGCACGTGGTTTGGCGGGGTCATGAGTTACCGCATGCTCTGCCAGAATTTATTGCGTTCCTTTGCGGCAAACCTGTTTAAGCCGCGTCAGTGACCAGCCCTGCATCAACCAGTCTGACGCGTTGGTCAATGTAGTAGCCACCATACTCCGTGTACTTTAAAACAGCACACCCGCATTGTTGGCAGCCATACACATCGGCGCGGTTGTA
>CAIODE010000003.1 GCA_903856875.1 uncultured Burkholderiales bacterium | reverse complement strand
AGTTCGTTGAGCACGGGGCCTTGCTCAATGTGCACTTCAACGAAGCCCAAGTAGTCAGCTGGCTTGCGCTGAATGTTGGGAATTTCGTTTTCATTCAAGTCCGCTTTTTTCATGGCCTCGCGCATGGAGATGCCATTGGCATCAGTCTGCATTAACCAATCGGGGTTGAACTGACCGACCAAAGCGCCAGAGCCCAAGAAGGTGGCTTTGTAGCGCTGACCTTCTTCTTCTGCAAACGCCACCACTTCAAGGCCAATAGGCAGGCGTTGTTTTGCTTGTGCCAATTTTTGGACGCAGGCAATGGGCACATAAATACCCAAGCGGCCATCGTATTTGCCGCCATTGCGAACGGTGTCGAAATGGCTGCCAGTCATGAGGTATTTGGCGCCCGGCACGCTGGGGAGATAACGGCCCACCACATTGCCCACTGCATCGACATAGACTTCGTCAAAGCCTGCTTGCTTCATGGTGTTTTGGATGCTTTTTGAGCAAGCCAAATGGGCCTCTGTGAGGTAGGTGACGGTGAGTTGACCCGCTTCTTTGAATCCAGGGTCGCTGTATTGAGACAAGTCTTCCTGCCAGTCCCAAACTTGCTGTCCTTGAAGTGGGTGGCAATTGGTTTTGTCGTTCAATCTAATTTCAACAATGCGGTGAATGTTGCGCAAGCACTCTTGCAATTCAAAATCGGGGTGACCGTCCAGGCGTCTTTCAAAAGTGGCCATGATTTGGTGCTTGTTCAGGCCAAGTCCGCGAGGTCCTCTGACGGCCAAAATAAAGGGCCAGCCGAATTTTTGGTTGTAGGCAGCGTTGAGACTTTGAATTTTTTCAAACTCAGCAGGGGTGCATTCAGTGAGGCCCGCTTTGCTTTGCTCGTTGGTAGATTCTGCGGTCAATTCTTTGCGCACCATGGCTTTGCCAGCCAGTTCGGGGTGTAAGCGAATGAGTCCGACCTGAGCATCTCTGCTTGCATCTTTGAGAACCAGCGCCATGCAGTGTTTCAAGTGCGCCCAAGACGCAAAAGGGCGGTGCTTGAGCGCGCCTTCGGCAATCCATGGCGAGTGTTCGTACAAGCCATCTAGCAGTTGCATGGCCTCTTGGGGCGAAGCTGTATTGAGTTGTTCTAGGCTGAGTGTCATGGTCTGTAGGGGTGGGTGGTTTTCCAATGGCGCGCAATGTCTAAGCGGCGGCAGACCCAGACATGATCGTGCGCTTGGATGTGGTCTAAAAATCTTTGAATGGCGGTGATGCGCCCAGGCCGTCCTAGCAGTCTGCAATGCATGCCGATGCTCATCATTTTGGGACGGTTCAGCCCTTGAGGGTTGCCTTCTTTGTAGAGCGCATCAAAAGTGTCTTTCATGTATTGAAAAAACGGATCGGCATGCGAATAACCTTGGGGCAAAGCAAAGCGCATGTCGTTGCAATCTAGGGTGTAGGGCACGATGAGTTGAGGCGCCACTTGGCCATCACTTTTTTCAACTTTCATCCAAAACGGCAGATCGTCGCCGTAGTAATCGCTGTCGTATTCAAAGCCACCAAAGTCAGCCACCAAGCGGCGGGTTCGGGGGCTGTCGCGGCCGGTGTACCAACCCAAGGGTCTTTCGCCGCTGAGCTTTTGCAAGATGGCCATGGCCTCGGCCATGTGCGCGCGTTCGGTGGCTTCATCGATGTTTTGGTAGTGAATCCATTTCAAGCCGTGGCATGCGATGTCGTAGCCCAATTCTTGAAATGCAGCCAACACCTCGGGATATTTTTGAAGTGCTGTGGCCACACCAAACACAGTGAGTGGCAGTTTGCGTTGTTCAAATTCGCGCAGCAAGCGCCACACCCCTGCACGCGAGCCATATTCATAAATGCCCTCCATGCTGATGTGCCGATCTGGGTAAGACGCAGGGTTGAACATTTCTGACAAGAATTGCTCAGAACCTGCATCGCCGTGCAGCACAGAATTTTCGCCACCCTCTTCGTAGTTCAAAACAAACTGCACGGCCACGCGGGCTTGGCCTGGCCATTGCGCGTGAGGTGGGTTTCGACCGTAGCCTTTCAGATCGCGAGGATAGGCAGCAGTGGAGTCGTAGACAGATGCGTTCATGACAAGGCCAATGAAATATCGTGAGTGGGAATTTTTTTGTCAAAGCTCAAACTGTTTTCAACAAAAATCAAATGTTCTTCCATGAGCCTTGCAGCCAAGTCTGCGTCTTTCTTGGCCATGGCATCCACAATGGCTTCGTGTTCATCTGCAGAGTGCTGCGCGGCATTGCGCGACTGGTACATGAGCGTGATGAGGGCGCAGCGCGAAATGAGTTCGCCTAGACTTTGTGCCAGCACATGGTTACCCATGAGTTCTGCAATGCGCACATGGAAATCGCCCAACAATTCTGTTCGGCCGTGCACATCTTCTTGAGCAACAGCTTCCTTTTCTTGTTTGGTATGTGCTTTCAAAGCGCGAATTTTGGCGGGGGTGATGTCGCGCACAAATTCGCGTGTCATTTGAACTTCGAGCATGCGACGTACCGCAAAGACTTGCTTGGCTTCGGCAGCAGAAGGTGCGGCCACAAAGGCTCCCCTAGCAGGCTCCATCCGGATCAATCTGTTTTGCGACAGCTGAAACAAGGCTTGCCTGACCAGTGTTCTGGAAACGCCAAAATGGGTGGCCAACTTTTGCTCAGCCAATTTGGAACCAGGCATCAGCCTGTGTTCCACAATGGCTTTGGTTAAAGCGCTGACAATGGCGTGGGTTGAAGATGTTTCCATGCGGAATGATGATAGCTTCAAAAGCCAAAAGTGTATACACTTTCAGTCGACCAATTCAAGGAAAGATGCAACATGGGTTT
>CAIODE010000002.1 GCA_903856875.1 uncultured Burkholderiales bacterium | reverse complement strand
CTCTCACAAGGCGCAAAGCGCTCTTTGTATTGCATTTTGGGGCTGGCACCAATCCAGTAGCCCATGTAAACATAAGGCAGCCCTAAGTCTTTGGCTTGTTGAATTTGCCAAAGCACCCCATAAGTGCCGTAGCTGGCATGCTCCTCTGGGGCATAAAAGGTGTAAACCGCAGACAGCCCTTGGTTCAGGACATCGACAATGCAGACCATTTTGAGCTCTCCCACCTCGCCAGTGGCACAGGCTTCCCTGAATTCGACCAACCTCGAATTAACCCGACTTTGAAGCAAAAACTGCTTGTACTGCTCAATGCTGTCCTGGTCCATACCACCGCCCGAATGGCGGCTGTTTTGATAGCGCAAATACAAGTCGTAGTGTTCACTTTCAAAACCCAATCTAGACACGCGCGCCACCAAATTTTGATGTTTTCTAAGTGCGCGCTTTTGACTTTTGTTGGGCTTGAACTCATTGCACAGCACACGCATGGGCACACACGCTTGGCAGCCATCGCAATAAGGCCGGTAGGTAAAGAGGCCGCTTCTGCGAAAGCCGCGCTCGACCAAGTCCGAATACACATCGGTTTGAATCAAATGGCTAGGAGTCGCTACCTGCGAGCGGGCTTCACGGCCATCTAAATAACTGCAAGGGTAGGCCGCAGTGGCATAAAACTGCAGCGTGCTGAAAGGCAGATCTTTGAGGTGTGTCATGGTGCACCCGCTCGCCAAACATCCCAATCTATTTGGGCATTTTTCCAGTCGGGACTTAAGAGCTGCAAGGCGGGCACACTTTGAGCTAAAAATGCGGTGCGAGTCATTTCGCTGGCGCCCATCGAGGCCAGATGCGCTGTGTTTTGCTGACAATCGATGGCTTGAATGCTGTGTTGGTCGCAGACATGAACCAGAGCTGCAAGCGCCATTTTGGAGCCGTCACTGAGTGTGCTGAACATGGATTCGCCAAACACAGCTTTGCCAATGCAAACAAAGTAAAGGCCTGCCACCAAGTGGCCATCGAGCCATGTTTCGGCGCTGTGGGCATAACCTGCGCGGTGCAAGGCTTTGTAGGCCGCCACCATGGGCGGCACGATCCATGTTCCTTTTTGTCTTTCTCTGGGGCTTTGTGCGCAAGCTTCAATGACATCGTCAAACGCGCGGTCAAAACACAATTCAAATTGAGGGTGTGCGGCATACCGAGACAGAGTTTTGCGCAAAGATCGGTGAAGTTTGAAGTGTTTGATTTGCAGCACCATGCGGGGATCGGGGCTCCACCACAGCACAGGCTGGTCGGCGTTGAACCAAGGAAACACACCTTTGGAATAGGCTTCTAAGAGCCGCTCAACGCCTAAATCTGAACCTGCTGCCAGCAAGCCTGGCGCCTCGGTGTCTGCTCCCCATGCGTTTTCTACAGGGGGCAGGGGTAAATGGCTTTCAATCCAGGGACGATGAGGTTGGAGGGTGTCGGCGGACATGTTTCCAGTTTATGCTAATGCCTATGAAACTTTACAACTACTTCCGTTCCTCAGCGTCATTTAGAGTCCGAATTGCACTGAACTTGAAGGGCTTGCCTTATGAATATATCGCAGTTCACATAGGCAAGGGCGAACACAAGGAAGTTGCCTACAGCAGTGTGGCTGCAGACCATCTGGTGCCTAACTTGGTTGTGGATGGAGAGCACCTGAGCCAGTCCATGGCCATCATTGAATACCTGGATGAAACCCATCCAGAGCCTGCATTGTTGCCACATGATGCATTGGGCCGAGCGCGTGTTCGTGCGTTGGCGCAATCGATTGCTTGTGAAATTCACCCTATTAACAACCTTCGTGTTCTTAAATACCTCAGCGTTAATTTGGGTTTGAACGAAGACCAGAAAAACACCTGGTACCGCCATTGGGTGAGAGACGGACTGGAGGCGTTTGAACGCCAGTTGGCCCAAGGCCCTCAATCGACCTATTGTTTTGGCAACACGCCCACCTTGGCAGATTGCTGCTTGGTCCCCCAAATTTTCAATGGCAAAAGG
>CAIODE010000001.1 GCA_903856875.1 uncultured Burkholderiales bacterium | reverse complement strand
TAACAAGATAACCCAAGCGTCTCCACCAAGATTGACCAAGGCCCAAAACCAAGTTGGCAAAAGAGGTGTGGCATGAATGTTCAACATCCATGCTTGGTTCCATCCCAGCGTCATCAGCAAAAAGCTAAGGCTGACACAGGCAAGCAACGCCATGGTAGAAAAAAGTACCATTTTGTAAGACGAAAATTGCAGAACTGATTGGTTATTCATAAATGGGCATGGCAAACAGCTGGTGTTTGATTGCGACATTTTTATTTCAACCAAGTTTCATGACAGTGTCATGAATATTTTCTAAATTTGCTTCATGAAACGCAAAGTTCTGGTCACTGGTGCTGCAGGATTTATAGGATCTCGGCTGTCCGAGCATCTGAATGCCTTGGGTTATGAGGTCCTAGGTTGCGATATCTATAACTTTAGAAATCAATTTTTTGATGTTGGGGATGCCAATCACCTGATTCTTCAAAGACTGCGCTACGACCGAATTGCTCATTTTCTTCATGGCAATCAAATTCAGTACCAGGCCATTGATCTGGCGGACCATGGCACTGTCATGACAATGTTCGATTCGTTTCGGCCAGATGTGGTGGTCCATCTCGCAGCCCAAGCCGGCGTCAGGCATTCCGTCAAATCACCGATGGACTTTGTGAAGTCCAACTTAAATGGCTTTGCCAATGTTTTAGACGCATGCAAAGAATAC
Source organism: uncultured Burkholderiales bacterium (assembly GCA_903856875.1). Lineage (GTDB taxonomy): Bacteria > Pseudomonadota > Gammaproteobacteria > Burkholderiales > Burkholderiaceae_C > Limnohabitans_A. The sequence continues at coordinate 1,366 of CAIODE010000001.1, read as the reverse complement.
GAGGTTCCAGAGTTTTTGTATGCCAGTTCTTCCAGCGTTTACGGCGCCAGAACGGACGCACCATTTCGGGAAACAGACCGTTGTGACACACCTGAATCTTTTTACGCAGCCACCAAAATTGCCAATGAATTGATGGCGCAAGCCTACTATGCACAGTACAAAACCCCTTCGCTTGGACTTCGATTCTTCACAGTCTATGGCCCTTGGGGAAGACTGGACATGGCACCGCTTCTCTTTGCTCAAAAAATGCGTAAAAAACAAGCCATCCAGCTCTTTGGCGATGGTTTACTGAAAAGAGACTTTACCTATGTAGGCGATACTATTTTCGCCTTAACGCGTCTCATTGAATTAGGCGCCAGTAGGCAAGGTGCTGACGTTGTCAATGTGGGGCACTCAAACCCCATTCAAGTGACAGATTTTGTCAAAATACTGTCAGAGTGCCTCGATATTCAACCTGTGGTTGAATTAGCGCCCATGCAAGTGTCAGACGTTCCCCTGACCTGCGCCAGCGACCTCAAACTTTTGAAGTTGATTGGTGAGTGGCCCCATACCTCGATGAAAGACGGATTGACTGAGATGACGAAATGGTTTGTCAATTGGCAGCCTGCTTGAGTCAAGCGATACGCATATCAGCCCTAGATCTCAATGACTATTTTTCAAAAAAGCATTCACAAAGAACTTCTTAGGAACTTTGGAGGTTCGACGGTCATTTTGTTCACCATTGTGATGACCATCATGCTCATTCGCATTTTAGGGCAGGCATCCAAAGGTCAAGCAGACCCGTCAGAAGTGATTCTTTTGATTGCCTTAAATGGCGTTGGCAATGCAGGCCCCATTCTCACTTTGAGCATGTTTGTCTCCATTGTGTATACCTTCTCAAGAATGTACCTCGACAGCGAAATGATCATATGGTTTTCGAGCGGCTTGAGTTTGTCTAAATTTTTACAACCACTTTGGCAATTTTGCTGGCCTGTGGTTTTGGTCATTGGATTGCTGGCTGTTTTTGCATGGCCGTGGAGCAATACACAAACACAATATTTAAAAGATAGATTTGAAAAACGCAGTGACATTGAACGAGTTGCGCCTGGTCAGTTTCAAGAATCAGCTTCAAATCAAATGGTCTTTTTCATCGAAAAAAAGAAAAATGACAATGATGTTGCAACCAGCGTTTTCATTTCAAAAATTGAAGACGACATTGAGACAATTACAACTGCCAAATCAGGCATCGTAGAATTTTCCAAATCCGACAAATTTTTAAACTTGAAGCAAGGTCAGCAAACCATCTTGAATCACAAAACAGGTGAAGTCAGGCTGACTGAATTTGCAAGTTTCAACTTTTTACTAGATCCTGCCAAACGACAAATAT